>JBJKQC010000307.1:0-10948 GCA_046705745.1 Dehalococcoidia bacterium | reverse complement strand
GGCCTGGTTGGTGCGATGTTGCCTCCACTGTGGATAGACAAATGCTTGTACACGCCAACCCTAGTAGTCAAAGCAGCGGTACGGGCCGCCCTGGCCAAGTGTCGCGACATGGGTCTTGCAGACCATGAGGAAGGACTGCCATGAAATTCAGGCCCATGAAAGTCAGCCCCATCCAGCAACTTGTCTTGGTAGCCCTCGCGCCGACGATTGCCCTTGTTACTGGCATCGGCTTCGCGATCACCCGTCCTAACACTGTCGCCGTGCCGGAGACCGTGGTGCTTCAAGGAGTTTCGACCAGTACGGATGGGTCCGCCATGCCCTTCACTTTCGACCCCAACGATACGAAGGTCCGGGGGGACGGGACCGTCGGTGTTGGATACGAGTACCTGGCGAACGGCCAAGTGACGGGTGACGTGGCAGGATCGTTCAGTTACGACGAGCATGGCTACATCTACCTGAGCAATCCCCAGGACCCGAGCACGATGGTCGGGTCCGAGTTGGTCAGCGCAACCTTCACAATCTTCCCGTGGCGTGCCTCTTCGGTCCCTATCGTCATACAAGACAGTTGTATTGCCTGTTACGAGCACGGCGTTGAGGCAGCGGCCGTGACCGACGTCCCCCCATGGGCTAGAGGGTTGCTCAGCGGTATCGCCGCATCACAGTCCGCCGATAGTGGGAGCCAACCTCCAGGCGGCCCAAACGTGGTGCACTACGGCTATTTCACCTTTTCCACCGACCAGGGCCAGTTCAAAGGCTACGCAACAGCTGACTTCCGCCAGTTCGTGATCCAGTTAAGTTTCACGGAGCCAGCAACACATTCGTAAACGTGAGTTGGGCATCCGTCCAGAATAGGTCAATTTCAGAATACGCTCTATGCCACGACGCAACTCAACAATCGACATCGACCCTACGGCCACTCTCCTCACGAGCGGCGTTCACGCTGCCTCAAGTCTCGCGCCATCTGCCAATGGCTTTGACGTCGAGCGACTTGTAAGCGCCATCAATCGGGAAATGCGCGCAACAGTGCAGCGATACGGACTCGGCCCAGCCGAGTTCTGGGACATGCCCAGCTATCACTTGGGCTGGACCGACCTAGGTGAGCCTGAGCCCATTCCGGGCAAGCGCTTGAGGCCGTTGCTTGTCCTCCTTTCCACGAGCGCCGCAGGGGGGGATTGGACCCGAGCGCTGCCGTTGGCGGCCGCTGTCGAGCTGCTCCATGGCTTCTCGTTGGTCCACGATGACATCCAGGATTCAGCAGCCTTACGGCGCGGCCGGAAGAGCGTTTGGGCGAAGTGGGGTGTGGGTCATGCCATCAATGCGGGTGACACGCTCTTCGCGCTCGCCCATCTGGCCGTGCAGCAGGGGCAATCGCTATCCGCGGAGCAGCGCCTCACCGCGTTGGACTTGCTCGACCGCGCATGCATCCGCCTTGGCGAAGGGCAATACTTGGACATGCACTTCGAGCGGCATACCCCTGTCTCCCTCGAGGAGTACATGAGCATGGTAGAGGGCAAGACGGCCGCTCTCACCAGTCTAGCCGCCGAATTTGGCGCGCTTGCCGCGGAAGCCGACGAGGGGGAGCGAGCAGCGCTCCGCGAGTATGGCACACACCTTGGGGTCGCGTTCCAGGTCTGCGATGACATTCTCGGAATCAAGAGCGAACTGACGGAGACAGGCAAGACCAACTCCGACATCGCTAGGCGCAAGAAGACCCTGCCCGTGGTGTTCGGGCTGACAGCCAGCCCTGAGCTACGACAGGTATTTGAGCGGACCACCGTTGAAGAGATCGACACCGCCAGAGTTATCGAATTGCTGGAGTCCTGTGGCGCCGTTCGCTACGCCGAAAAGGTGGCGCGTAAGCATGTGTCGGCGGCGTTGGACCACCTGCGGTCCATCCACGCCCAAAGTCCCGCGGCCGTCCTGCTGGCTAATCTCGCATTGGGCGTACTGCCTCGCGGTGGGTGGGACTCAATGAGTAGCTTGGCGCCGGCCCTCGCGAGTGCGGCCACGCACTGAGGCTTTAGGAGGCCTATTCCAATGCTGAACGAAACGATGGATTCAGCCGGGTACGCGGAGCGCAAGCAGCCCGCGGCTCCCGTACCCCCCACTGACAGCCTCAAACGGCTCGCCCGCTACATGTGGCGAGGCCCCGAAGCCCTGCCTAGGGAGCTCCAGCTCGAGTGGCGATTCATTGCCATTCGGTGGCTGGGCATACTGTTCGTGAGCCCAGCCTTGGCCGTTGCGCACCTAGACCCGGCAACCCAGATCATCGCGTTCGGCGTGCTTTTCGGTGCTGTGGTCTACAACCTGAGCTTACAGTTCGTCATGGTGCAACACCCGCGCTGGTTCGCCAACGGACTCCTCACGGCCGGGTGCGATGCCGCCTTGAACATCGGGCTGATCATGGTCACCGGGGGGTTCGGCACCCCCCTGTATTTCATGCTCTATACCGTGACAATTTCCGCCGCCATGCGGTACGGATATGGGCCGGCCTTCGCCATGGCTTCCCTTTTCGTGCTGTTTGACCTTTTCCAAGGACTGGCGTGGGGACGGCCAGTCGACTCCGCGTTTATCTTCCGCTCGGGGTTTCTGATGATCACGGCATTGATGGCCGGCTATCTTCAGGAACAGGCCCACAAAGCACAGGCAGAGTTGCGTGACCGTCTGCGGGACTCGCAAGCCTTGAACGAGGAACTGGAATCGTTCAGCTACTCGGTCTCTCATGACCTCAGGGCGCCTTTACGGACTATCGATGGCTTTAGCGCCATTGTGATGGAAGATTACGGCAAAGACCTCGACCCGGAGGTGCATGGGTACCTGCAAAGAATGCGAGCGGCCAGCCAACGGATGGCCCGCCTCATCGATGACCTGCTCGACCTGTCGCGCCTTACGCGCCAGGAGATCAACTATGAAAGGGTCAATCTGAGCGGGTTGGCCAAGGAGGTCCTTGCGGACTTACGAGAACGTGAACCGGAGCGCCACGTCAATGCATCAGTCCATACAGCGCTGTTCGCTCTTGGCGACCCAGACTTGCTGCGCGTGGTACTGGAGAACCTGCTCGCGAATGCTTGGAAGTTCACCCGCAAGACTGTTGAGCCGAGGATTGAGGTGGGGAGCTTCCAGCGAGAAGACAGGATAGTCTACTTCGTCAGGGATAACGGCGCTGGATTCGACCCTGCGCACGCCCAGAACATGTTTCGTATTTTCCAGCGCGTGCACAAGGACTCGGAGTTCGAGGGCACGGGGATCGGGCTGGCGACAGTCCGCCGCATCATTCAGCGGCATGGCGGTGAGATTTGGGCGGAAGGGTCTCCACAGGGAGGAGCGACCTTTTACTTCGTCTTGCCCGCCCGCCGACACGCCGAATTGGGGAGGAAAGAAGTCCAACCACCTTGGCTGGCGTCCCAATGGGAATTAGAGCCAGCCGGCGAGAGGCAATAGCCAGATGGAATCATCCTTTTTGCTACTCGTGGAAGACAATCCGGACGACCAGGCTCTCACCGTGCGAGCTCTGAAGAAGTCCGACTTCGGGGAACCGATCATGGTCGCGAGCGATGGCAATGAGGCTCTGGACCTCCTTTTCAACGCACCCCCCGCTGGTGACGAAAACGGCCCATCGCTTCCGGCCCTTGTGCTGCTGGACCTCAAAATGCCCGGGCTGGACGGTGTCGAAGTCCTTCGCCGGATCAAGACGAATGAACACACACGGCGCGTGCCGGTAGTTGTACTGACGTCATCCCGTGAGGAACGCGATATCGCTAGAAGCTACGACTTCGGGGCGAACAGCTATATTCGCAAACCTGTCAATTACGACGAGTTTTTGGACATCGCAAGAGAACTACAGTCCTATTGGATCCGCTTGAACGAGAGGCCTCCTATAGCGCCATAGCTCCGATCCCAGGCGCTGTAGAGTATGAGCAATGGGTGTAAGGGTGCGGGGAGGAATTAGCCAGATGAAAAACAAGGAAACCCGGGCAGAAGCTCCTCTGCGCTTGCTTATTCTGGACGACTCAGATGATGACGCCACTCTAATGGTGCGCGAGCTGCGCAAAGTCTGTTCACGGGTCGCGACGAAACGCGTGGAAAGCAGAGACGAATTCGTATCTGAAGCCAGCAGCGGCCAGTGGGATATCATCCTCTGCGACTACAATCTTCCGGATTTCAGCGCACCAGAGGCGCTCGAGTTGCTGCGCGAACAGCATTCCGAAACCCCAGCCATCATTGTTTCCGGCTTCGTAGGTGAGGAGGCGGCCGCCGACATCATGAGGGCCGGAGCACGCGACTACGTGTCCAAGGGCAACCTCGCCCGGCTCGGTCCGGCTGTAGTGCGGGAGATCCAGGAGGCAGAGACTCGCCGGCAGCGCAGCCAAATCGAGGAGGAGCTAAGACAATCTCAGAAGCTGGAGAGCATCGGCAGGCTAGCGGGCGGGTTGGCGCACGATGTCAACAATCAGCTCATGATTATTCAAGGTTTCGCGGAGCTGGGCCTCAAGTCGTCTGATGAGGACCCGAAGGCCAACCGGTTCTTCGATCGCATTTTGAAGGCATCCAAGAACGCGGAACTGCTCACATCGCAGTTGCTCACCTTCTCTCGTCGGCAGCGAATGAACCCGGTAGTGGTCAACATCAATGACCTAATCAACGAGACCCGTCGAATGCTGCGAGGCCTGATTCCGGAGAACGTGGAGATCGAGACCCGCCTCTCCAAAGGGGTAAAGCCAACCAAGGTCGACCGGCACCAGATGGAGCAGGTCATCATCAATATGGCTGTCAATGCCAAGGACGCCATGCCGAATGGTGGCACGCTCGCCTTGGAGACCTCAATGGCGAGAGGACCTTCGCGCGAGAACCCTAGCGAATGCGTGCGCATCAGTGTCATCGACACCGGCAGCGGGATGTCCGAGGACGTCAAGGCGCACATCTTCGAACCCTTCTTCACAACAAAAGAGGCAGGCAAAGGAACGGGGCTCGGGCTTGCTACCTGCTACGGCATCGTCACTCAGTTCGGCGGAGAAATTACCGTCAAGAGTAAACCGGGAGCGGGCACGCGGTTCGATATATGGTTGCCGCTCACCGAGGAATACTGTGCTCCCGCTATCCCGAGGCCACGGCAGAACAGGGAAGCGCCTCACGGGCGGGAGACTGTTTTGGTCGTAGAAGACCAGGAGAATGTCCGGCTGCTCATGGCAGAAGCGCTTCGGGAGCAGGGCTACGACGTATTGGAGGCATCGGACGGGGTCGAGGCCATGCATGTGGTGGAAGAGAAAGGCATCGCAGACTTGCACATGTTGTTGACCGACGTGGTCATGCCCCGGATGGGCGGCGTGCAACTCGCCGAGCGACTGCGTGACCAACGTCCCGAGCTGGTGGTCCTATTCGTGTCGGGATATGCGATGGACCTCTTGGACTACAATGCCCAAGAAGACTTCTGGTTTATGAAGAAACCTTTCTCACTCGACGACCTCGCGCAAACGGTCCGTGAAGCGCTGGACAACCCCAAAGCGCAGAGTGTCCGCTAGGAAGCGCTGACATCTCGAACTGGCTGGCTACGGCGTTCAAGCTACCGCGAGCGAGCGCCCTTGACCAGGCTCGCAGCCAGCAGAGCAATCGCCATCAGCGGCAGCAGCACGGACAACGTCTGCTCGCGGCCACCGATGAAATACGCGGCGAGGGCCATCGCCAGAGCACCCGCGGTCAATTCAGGCGTGTCGGCAACCAGCAAGTCCCACCAGAACCACGCAAATCCCTTGGCGTACTTCATACGCTTGACTCCTGGCCCTGCGCCTCTTGCAGCCGTGGCTCATGAGCTTGTACCCCCCGGCTCCGCCGCTTGAGCGCCGAAACCATGACCAGCGCCGCCGCTGCGTAAATGCCCAACAGCCACACAATGGCCCAGTCCACACCGGGCCACCCGACGCCCATGCCCTCACCTATCCAGAACGTGCCAAAACTAGTCAGCAGGAGCGACACCAGCAGCTTCAGGGCATTCTCCGGGACCGCCGCGAGCGGCCGAGCCAATGCCAGCCCTAACATGCCGACTACGAGCGCGGCAATACCCGCGCCAAGCGACGCCGTCCCGAGGTTCCCCGTCGAGGCCCCAAAGCTAATGACGATCATCACCACTTCCAGCCCTTCCAGGAATACGCCCTTGAAACTGACGGCAAAGGCGGTGCCATCGAAGGACCCGCTCCGGGTCCCAATGGCTAGCGCAGAGCGCTCGTGTGCGAAAATCGCCGCTTCGTCGCGTTGGCGCAGGTAGCCGGATGCCCGCAACAGCGCCTTGCGCAGCCACTGGAGCCCCATGATGAGCAACAAGGTGCCGACGATCACGCGCAGCGCATCGATGGGAACCAAGTGTATGAGCGCGGGCCCGAAAATGGCCACGGCGGCGGCCAGGACCACCAGCGCCGCCACCGCGCCCTGCAGGGACGGCCGCCAGCCTCTGCTAACGCCGACCGCCAAGACCACGGTGGTGGCCTCGACCATCTCCACGGCAGCAGCGAAAATCACGGTGATGAGGAGAAGCGGCGTACTCAAGGGTCTCCTCCCGGCGCTTGTTAGTCCTATCATACATACTTCCGTCTGCGGAGGAAGCCGCTGGGAAAGGGGCGGCCCGTCAATAATCAAGCCTTAACGAACACCTAACTTCTTGCTAATCTCGCAAACCGGCCTTCGTCCCTCACTAGCTCTCCGCCGCGCCATCCAACTCCGCCTCGTACGGCTGGCTCTGGGCTATATGGTGGAAATGGCCCGTGAGGTTGGGACAGATACTAGCGTGAGTGCCAGGCAAGCCGGGAAAGTGGCCGTTGGCAATGTGGGCATGGTGAAAACTGTAGCGATCGTATCCACCAAGATCAGCAGCGAGCGAGCCGAAGGACGATAGCCGCGAAGGTGTTTCCTAGAGATGCCGTCATGAGTCAGACTACGCTACTCGGCAAGATGAGCATGACATGCCGACCTTTCGCTTATACCATCTGACCAACGCGTCCTACTCGTGAGCACGTCCGAGGCTCGCATGGGGGTGGACTATGTCTAGCAGTCCTTATGACATCGCGGTAATAGGCGGGGGCATCATCGGATGCGCGACGGCTATGACCTTGGCTAAGCGCTTCCCGCGGCTCAAGTTGGCCATCGTGGAGAAGGAAGCCGTGCCAGCCGCGCACCAGAGCGGGCACAACAGCGGTGTCATCCACTCCGGCATTTACTACAAGCCCGGCTCTCAGAAAGCCCAGAACTGCGTGGCTGGCGTCAAGGCGCTGCTCGCCTTCGCCCAAGAGCACGGCATCCCGTATGAGCTCTGCGGCAAGGTGATCGTGGCGACCAGTGAGGAGGAGCTGCCCGCGCTGGAGGAGCTGCACCGACGGGGCACAGCGAATGGTGTTCCAGACCTGGAGATGATCAGCCCTGAGCGCCTCAAGGAGATCGAGCCGCACGCAGCGGGCATGCGGGCGCTCTATTCGCCGCGGACGGGGATCATCGACTACCAGCTGGTGACCGAAGCCTACGCCGCGCAGTTCAAAGAACTTGGCGGCGAGATGCACATGTCAACGCAAGTGACCGGCATCGCACGCCGGAACGAGGGGGTAGTGCTGGAGACGACGGCGAGCGAGCTGGCGGCAAGGCACATCATCAACTGCGCAGGCCTCTACTCGGACAGCATCGCTCAGATGGCGGGCGTGCGCCCGGAGGCCCGCATCGTCCCATTCCGGGGCGAGTACTATATGCTCACGCCCGAAGCCGCCGGGCTGGTCAACGGGCTCATTTATCCCGTCCCGGACCCGCGCTTCCCGTTCCTGGGCGTCCACTTCACGCGGAGCATTGGCGGCGGCGTGGAGGCCGGGCCTAATGCGGTGCTGGCGACCGCGCGGGAGGGCTATACCAAAACAGAGCTCAATGCGCGCGAGCTGGCGAGCACGCTGGGATACGGCGGCTTCTGGCGGATGGCGGGGCGCTACTGGCGGACAGGCGTGGGCGAGATTAGCCGTTCGCTGCGCAAGGATGCCTTTGCACGGGCCTTGCAGCGTCTCCTGCCGGAGATACGGGCGGAGCACCTTACCGCCGGTGGCTCCGGCGTGCGCGCCCAGGCAGTGGCGCCCAACGGTGCCCTTGTGGACGATTTCAGTATCCTGGCCAGCCGGGAGGGCGTCCATGTCCTGAACGCGCCATCCCCCGGCGCGACTTCATCCCTGGCCATCGCCGCTCATGTCGTGGACCTGGCGCAGGACGCATTCGCGTTGGCGGGGTGAATCGCCCGAGAGTGGACTCGTCAGCGGCATGGGCTCCGGCTAGAGGACGCTAGTTGGGCTTGCGCCCGAAGGTTCAATATTCCCCCTGGTGTGTTTGCATGGAACTGGCCATCACCGGCTTGGTAGTGCTAGGCAAAACGTTCGGTGCAGTGCTCATTGCCGACCTCCTGTCGGGGTTCTTTCATTGGCTAGAGGACACTTATGGGCATGAGCACTGGCCGCTCACGGGCCGGTTCGTGACCCGGCCGAATGTCCTGCACCACCACGACCCGGGTCACTTCACATATCACCCCTGGCTCGTTAGCTCTTGGGTGTCCATGGTCATCGCCGCCATGGGGCTCGGATTCGCCTATGGGGTCGGCCTGCTGGGCTGGACGACGTTGGTGGTCGCTTTCGTCGGGATCAACGCGAACCAAGTGCACAAATGGGCGCACAGGCCTAGGCGGGAGAAGAGCAGCGCCATCGTTTTCCTGCAGGCAACAGGGGTACTTCAATCTCCCGCCCATCACGCCATGCACCACCGGGGAGCCAAGAACACAAGCTACTGCGTCGTGACCAATTACCTGAACCCGGTGCTTGATAGGTTGCGTTTCTGGAGGAGCCTGGAGTGGGCCGTATGCTGGGTGACTGGCGTTCGCCCACGTGTGGACACGTCGATCAAACCAACCCAGTGGCCGACAGCAAGACCGGAGTGCACCCGGCGTTCATGTCAGAGGCGATTGGCAGCCGACACGCGAATGTAGGGCGACCACGACGCGCCATTTCACGGTGTCAGCGGGCCAAGATAGAGATCTCGACTATCGCGCTATTCCCTGCGCCGCGCGCCGGAGCTCCGGATCGTCCGAGTCTGCCAAGCGCTTGGCGATGCCCGCCAACAGATGGCCCATTGCGGTCTCCGCCCAGAACCAGTTCTGGAGGTCGTTGTTGCGCTGCTCCGGCCGCTGCGCCATCCGCGCCTCCATGTAGAAAGCCTTCAGGTCGTCGGAGGCCAGCCGGACGAAGCGGTGGGCCGGCATATCGGCGGGCTTCTCATCGTAGGTCGCTTCGTCCCCCTCCGCGTACTTTTCCAAGTAGCGAACAAGGCCACGGAAGCGACGCTGAGGTACGCCGCTCAGTCCAACGGCAGTGCGTCCGGCGTGCTGGTCAAGCCAGCGCTCGTAGTAGCCGCGCAGGGCGGTGATCTCGTCCGCCGGGTCCTCCTCCACGTTGGTCGCGTCCTTCACTGCACTCGCCTGCAGGAGCCGGGCGGGCGCCTCGCCGTCCTCGGGGAATTCGGCAAGCACCGGCGTCTGGTCGTACTTCAAGAGGTCCAGCGCGGCGGCGATGACTCTGTGCTGAAATGCAGCGTCCTCGGCCCTGCCCAGCGCAAAGCCGAAGGGGAATGGGACGAAGAGTGCGCGGGGCGGCTTGACCCGCTGGGCGTGCTCCTTGATGAGCGCTAAGGCGACGGTCGTGAGGCCGCCCTCTTCCAAGGCCCGAGCGAGCACACTGACCGTGTGCGTGCAGTTGGGTCAGGTCGGCGTGAGAAAGACCACCTCCGCACCTTCGTCCCGCAACAACCGAGCGACCTCTGGCCCAGTCTCGTCCGCTATCTTGCGGGGATCGCGCTGGGCGCCCATGAATGAGTAGTAGTTCCTGGAGAGGCTACCGAGGACACCCCGGTCCAAAAGCTCCCGGAAGCGGTCCACCGGGAAGCTGACGTTGATGTCACGGTAGAAGGCCGTGCGGTCGAAGCCAATGCTGGTGTGGCTCTGGAGGATGGTTTCAGGAAGTGTGTCCGATGGGATGACCCGATAGGTCTGGTCGCCGGAGGCGAAGGGCTTGTCGCCCCGGACATGGAGGCCCGCCGTGGTTACAAGCGCCGCCTTGCTCTCCGACAGTGGCCGACGGAGTGGCGTCGAAGGCGACGTGTCGTGCTCGTAGCAAGGGAAGTTGAGGTGTCCCTGGCGGGCAGTCTCGCTCAGGTCTTCGAGCCTTGGCATCGGCGCCTCCTTTGCAGTGGCTGTGACGATTGTACGCCAAGCCGGGTCCGCGTCTGTGATCACGGGACCGCGGGGTGAGCAGTGAGCGAACATGGGACAAGATGGCAGGGGCGACATGCGCACGGACACTCCGATCCAACAAGCGCAACACCATCCGCAACAACCCGCAAATTACGTGCAACAGACCCGCAAATTACCCGCAGCAAGGCTGCAGCAAACCCGCAGGAAGCACAGCCGCGGAATCAGTTTCACATGGCCATGGCCTGCAGTAGGAGCATCGGGTTACGCAGCGGCCGCGCAATTTTTTCTAGAGCCTTGCATCGGCCGGTGAGTGGTAGGCGGCGAGCAACCAGGGTCGACAGGTCAAGCCGACCGGCATGGCCGGCTGAACCGGCGTTTGCGCGGGTAAGCGGTGAGCACCGGGGCTGGGCCTGCTATTAGCGGGGGCCATCAGGGATTGGGCATTGCAGGTCTTCGGTTTCTCCGGGCAGCGGACTACGGACCGGGGGACAGTTTGATGAGGTAAAAGAATGTATGTTCTTATTATACCCTACGTGCCGATGCCCGGTGGGGGCATGGGTATCACAGCGAAATGGCATGACGCCTATGACCTACCCTTCGCGCACGGGGCCGCGCAGGCGCTTGGTCTCACCGCGGCGAGCCTTCTCCTCCAGGCGACGCGCCCGTGTGGCAGCCGACGGGGCCGTGGGCCTGCGACGC
>JBJKQC010000306.1:0-3657 GCA_046705745.1 Dehalococcoidia bacterium | reverse complement strand
GCCCACGTCAGGAAGTAGCATGCCGATAGGTAACTTGCCTGGATGGACGCAAGTCTTTACAGATGACTTTCCCACGAACGTTCCGGAGGGTGGCTTTAGCGGATGTCAGGCGACGAGCAATATCCTCACGTCCTCCTGCAGTGGCCTCCCAGCCTCTGTTCGCTCGAAGTGGTGGGCCTACCCCGACGGGTGGCCGGACACTACTGGCAACGGCACCTACATGCCCTCCCAGGTCATCTCCATTCAGAATGGCATCATGGACCTACGGATGCGGAACGAAGGCGGCGTCAACAAGGTTGCAGCGCCGGTTCCCATCATCCCGACTGCAACGGGCCCAGGTGGTGGGATGCTCTACGGCCGGTATGAGATCCGATGGAGGACCGACACTACCCCTGGGTTCAAGCTGGCCTGGCTCCTTTGGCCTGACAGCGAGAACTGGCCGCAGGACGGTGAGATCGACTTTCCGGAAGGGTCATTGAACGGCACCATCTCCGCCTTCATGCACCGGCAGAACGGTGTCAACGGGGGCGACCAGGACGCCTACGGGACGAGCGTTCCGCTCGGTGGTGCCTGGCACACCACGATCGTGGAATGGACCCCAAGCAGCCTAAAGTTCTACCTGGATGGTCAACTGATTGGGAATTCCACGAGCCGGATCCCCGACACGCCGATGCATCTGGTTCTGCAGTCGGAAACGGACATGAATGGCACATTGCCCGCGACGGGGGCAGTGGCGAATGTGCAGATCGATTGGATAGCGGTCTGGGAGCCTGCCGCGTAGAACGAACTGATTGACAGCAGGTACGGCAGGTCACAGCTTCTCAGCTATTGGGAGTTTGCCTTGGGAGGGCCATCTGATTGGCCCTCCCTCGCTTATGGCTAGATTCCAGGTTCGAGCCATCATGCCGACAGCAAGGTAGGAACAGCTTACGACTGCGCATCCTCGGGCTGATTCATCCTTTGCTGCTATTGCTGCTGTTCTTGGGAAGAACGTCGAAATAGCGGGCCTAATATTCTCTCCATGAGAGAGAATCATAACTAGGTAACCTTGGTGAGGATTTCATTTACTCTTCGCGCCAAGACAAGCGGCGTAGAGACCAGCGTTTTCAACGGTGAGATAGGAAAGAGTCACGCTTTTTCAGCCTCTCACGCCTTCTTGCCGTATTACGCTTATTGGCCTGTGACTCTCAGCAGCCCGCGTCCGGTCTGGTGAAGGCAGAAGTTGCGGAAGAAGGCGTTTCCTTGTCCGAAGGCAGCGTCGGCTTGATGATGGCGACCCTCTGAAAAGGGAGTCCTGAATTCTCGAATTCTCGGGTACTGATGACCCAGTTGGGATCGTCTTGAAAAACGCGAAGGTGTTCACAGTTATAGTAAATCACGATTAGGTTGGCCTTGTTCTCCACCACTTCCAACAATTTGTTCTTGAAGCCTTCGAGAGTCACGGGATCTAAGGAATTAAAGAGGTAAAAGAGCGTGCCGTTCGGTGGGACATTGGACAGAATATCTCCTGCGACGATGGTGACATTCGGGTATTTGCGGAAGCGATGTCGTGTTTGACCAGCGATCTCTTCGTCTATTTCAATGCCTATCATTCGGTTCTGATGGCCGGAATGCAGCCACCAGTTGATAACCCTTCCTTTGCGGCACCCAACATCTACCAGGACATCGTTCTCTTTGATGACATTCTCAAAAACAAGTCCCAGCGCTAGGTAGTCTGAGTTATCAAGGTCAATGAGCTTGCCGCTGTGCCAATTCTTAAGGTCAACGGACAACAGTCTGCCGTATTTCAGGTCGATGAGAGCGTTACGGACGGCACGAGATGGGAAGAGTCCCGCAATTTTGGGTCGGGTCACCATCGTGGCTCCATAGCGAAGGGTAGCGCGAATTGCATGTCAACCATAGGCATTCCTCGGAAGTCATCCCAAACGCCCGTGTAGTTTACCGGTGGGTGAGAATAGAGGAACCGCCGAAACGATAAATTCCTGACAGGTTATTTTGCGTGTTGAGACTAATTCCGGCGGAGTAGTGCGCGCAGCCAATGCACACATCCTGATTACTTCAATGGATGCCGTAATGGACTACGGCTGCGTACTCGCTTACGCGATGCCTCTGCAAAACAGTGCTGGTAGGGTGCTTGTGTATTCGCATTTCGACGACCGACTCAGGGTCACGTGTGCCGTTGCACTCAGCCCATGCAGAGCGTCGGGCCGGGAGCGTCGATTACCGGGCCAGCTGATGAGTTGGGTCGGCCGGAGGCGCGGCCCACGGGAAGACTTGACGCACTTTCGAACAAGCTAAGCGATGTCCCGCAGATGTGGGTTATCCGTCGTCAAACCGATCCTGTCGCGGAGGCTATTCCAGGAGTGCACGGCATTGATACCGACAATTTGCTTCCGCAAGTAATGTCCGAAGACGCTTGCGACGCAACGTTCCGCGTCCTACCACATGGGCCAATAGGGATAGGTCGAATCTTTTGTGGAATTTAAGGCCCGCTCCGGCCCTGCACGATATCCGTCATACGGTACGCCTTTGAGAGGCTGCCGATTAGCTGGATGGAACAGAACGCACAGGACTTGTTGCCTCATAGTGGCGAGTTGTGGTCGCGACATCACGCCACAGGAGGACCGATAGCACGGCTCTACCCCTGTTTTCGGTCCGGGGGCTAGCAAGTGTCGCGAGCCCGGCCGCAGTGGACTGGGACCAAGATACATAACTACTTGCTCAAGGAGACCGCGGTGTTGGCACCAAGCATCATGAGCCCGGCTCCTAGGAGCGTCTGGTCCGAAGTCGTTTCAGCCAGCCGTGATGCACTCGCTTTTCAGACGCCTGAGTGGGTCGATTGCATCTGCGCGGTGGACGGCGTTGAGGACGCGAGCCGCCTTTATGAATTCGCGGATGGGACGTGCATGGTCATGCCCATGGTTCGGCGGCGACATCTGGGAGGTGCTCTATCCACCCGGGCATCCCTGCCGTTCAACTGGGGTGTCGGTGGCCTGGTATCCGACGGCCCATTGCACGCCGAGCACGTTGCCGCAGTACTGACGGACCTGGCCGCGCAGCAGGATATGCAGACGTACATTTGGCCGAATCCGCTAGAGACCGAGGTCTGGGAGGCCGCCGGCGTCAGGGACATCATCCGTATCCCCAGGCTTTCGCATGTCCTGTCGTTAGAGGGCGGGTTTGACGCCGTCTGGGAGAGACGCTTTTCGCGCGAGACCCGTAATCACGTCCGCAAGGCGGAACGCAGCGTCGCTGTCGAAACCGACGCTGGGAGCCGGCTCATTCCACCATTCTTCCGATTGTTTTCCCTGTCCATCGAGCGCTGGGCGAGTCAGCAGCACGAGCCAGCCGCCATGGCGCGCTGGCGTGCGCGCCGGCGAGACCCGCTGCGCAAGTTCGAGCACATCGCACAGGTGCTGAGTTCAGCCTGCAAGGTCTGGATCGGGTTGGTGGGTGGCATTCCTGCCGCGGGCATCGTGGTACTGCAAGCTGCCAATGCGTTCTACTCGTGGGGCGCCATGGACAAGGATGTCGTTGGCAATACCCACGTGAATGAGTTGCTGCACACGCTTGCTATCAAGGAAGCGTGCCGGGCGGGTTGCCCCTACTATCACATGGGTGAAAGTGGACAGTCCCAGCGGCTTGCTCACTTCAAGG
>JBJKQC010000305.1:0-3794 GCA_046705745.1 Dehalococcoidia bacterium | reverse complement strand
ACCGCTGTGGTCCAGATGAGCGTGCGTGAGTAACAGGGCGTCAATGGAATCCGGCTCGACTGGGAAGGGCTCCCAGTTACGCGCAGCAAACTCCCGCTCTTGGTAGAGGCCACAGTCAACGAGCACGCGTCCGGCAGCCGACTCGATCAGGAACCGGGATCCTGTCACATTGCGCGTCGCGCCAAGGAACCGCAGCGTTGTGGTAGAGGCCATGTGACGACATCTCCAAGGCAAGCTACTCCGGAGGCTACCATATTGGAAGACTATGGGCGCTTGCGGTACAGAGGGCAGTAGGAAGCAGATCAGCGCGGGCTGCCGCTCGTCGGCCAGTCTCGGCGCCACACGGGATTTGGCCAAGGCTGGTACGCCTGGCATGGGTTGGCAGGGACCATCAGACACCCTTCCTTGCGACCTTTGGCCGAAGTGCTCGACGCTGCTACCGGCTTTGATATACCTGGCAGTCTGGCATGGTCCGTGTTCCACGATTTTGTTGAGGCCGACGGACGGCCCGGCAATCAGGAGGACTTCATCATGAAAAACGCTGGCCGCCGCTTGCTTCGTCTACTGTCGAGAGTGGTAAAGCCGGGTGGATGGAACTATCCAGGGCTGGCATGAATGCACAGCCCTTCGAGATCGCGGTCCACAATGCGACCACAAGCACGAGTGAGCTGGCGTTCCCTCTAGCCCAAGTCGCCACCGGGGCTTTCGCCATCACGGCCAGCTTCCTCGCGAAGGCTGCACTGGCCCCAACGGAGCTTGCCGCAATCGCGCTTGGCGGAGCGGCCCTCGTCGTCGCTGCCTGGTCCGCCTTCGGCCGCCTTCAAGGGCTCTCGTACCTCCGCAATGACAGGGAGCTTCGCCGTTCGGCGGCCTCCGCACGCAACGGGTTTTTCGCCTTCGTGAGCCTCGTGCCGGTCTCGCTCGCCACCATGCTGGTGCATTATTGGAGCCCTGGCCCGGTGATCGCGCTGGCCATCATCACGGTGCTGTCGATGTATGCAGCAACAGCGTATGTGCGGCTGCGGGCGGTATCGGGCGGCCTGGCTTCGCTATCAGACGCATGGGAAGGAAGACTCGCGCTCGGTTTCACCGCGCTGGGGATTGTCTGGACCGTTGCATGGCTTTTGACTCGCATCGATGAAGCTGTTGGTTATGGCCCCCTCCCGACAACACTGGCAAGTGACTGGGCCACCGTCGTGTCGTACGCCGCCGTTATCGCCGTGGTCCTCATCGCGGCCCTAGCTGCCGGCCTGCCACGGGCTATGCGGCCGTTGCCAGAGTGGACGGTCCGGGTGGCCATGAGTGCCCTTTGCGTTCCCGTGGCGTTGGTGCTGCTCATTCCACTCCATTCGCCAGGAGAACCGGGGCTCGCGTTCGTGCCAGATTACCTCTGCACAGTGCCCAGCCACGCCCTTGGGGCTGCGGTCTTAGGCGTTTGCCTCGTCCACCTGATACGCCCTGCACATAACCGTGGCTAGGCCTAGCTGGCCCCTCCGATGGAGCCGGATGTGCGCTTTCGGTCCAAGCCAAGGATGTGGTCAGCTACTCTCACGCCGACGTACCCGGTCGTCCCTCGTATACTTGAATTCCGAGCCTCAGCCGTCGTGCTTCGAACGGCCGCAATGCCATCCATTGGAGAGCAGCCGCATTTGCGGTTTCTGAACGTACCGGCCTAGAGAAGCCCTATCCAGCCCGAATGGGTAGAATAGGCATCCACCTTCCTCAGCTGCGATGAACAATCCTCCCCCTGGCCCGGCCACGTCTCTCGCGATGGCCCCGAAAGGAATCGCTCAGTTATGCATTTGAGAAGTCACCAGCGGGACATGGCCGCGATCGTTCAGCAGGTGCTCTCAGGACGCCCTATCACCGATATCTACGCCTCGGTCACTCCCGGCGCCGGCAAGAGCTGGCTGCCCGTGATTGCGGCGCGCTCCTTGATACCCACCATCGCGGACAAGATCTGCTGGGTCGTCCCGCGGCGAAACCTGGCGAGGCAAGCGGAGGATGTCTTCTCCAGGAACTCCGCCCTGCAGCGGCTACTCCCGCACCAACATCGCATCCGTGCCGCTGGCAACGAGCCAGACCCCAGCAGAGGCCTGTCCGGATACGTGACGACCTATCAGGCTATCGGCGTGGACTCCGTCGGCTGGCACGAACGCGAATTCGCCAAACACCGCTACATCCTCGTCCTCGACGAGCCGCATCACATCGCCGACGAGGCCCAATGGCCGGAGCGGCTCGCCCCGCTCATCCGCCGGTCGGTTCTTCGGATATTCATGAGCGGCACCTTCGAGCGCCATGACCGTCAGCGGATCGCATTCATCCCTTATAAGAAAACGTTGACTGGTGAGATCCCCGACCTAGACGGCGATGGGTCTGGCCCTTCAGCAACGATCGTCTACACCCGCAGCCAGGCCATAGCCGAAGGCTCCATAGCCAACCTCATCTTCCGCCGCCACGATGCCCAGGGCATTACCTGGGAGACAGCCGACGGTGAGCAAAAGGCCTTCGATTCCTTTGGGGACGCTACGGGCAAGGATGCCAAGTCCGCCCTTTGGACGGCGCTCACGCGCCAATACGCCTTCGATCTGCTCGCTAGGGGGCTGGAGAGCTGGCTCGATTTCCGGCAAACGAGGCCATGGGCCAAGCTCCTCATTGTGGCTCACAACCAGGCCAGGGCCAAAGAGCTAGACGAATACCTCACCACACGGGGCATCCGCTCCGGCGTCGCCATCAGCGACGATTCCCCCGCCGCCGTCCGGGCTATCGACCGTTTCAAGGGTCTGAAGCGACCGCCCTTGGACGCGCTGGTCACAGTGCAAATGGCGTACGAGGGCATGGATGTGCCAGAGATCAGCCATGTCGTTTGCCTCACCGGTATCCGCAGCAAGCCCTGGCTGGAACAGTGCTTTGCACGGGCGGCACGGGTGTTCGAGGGAAAGACGCATGGATATGTATGGGTCCCCGATGACCTCCTGTTTCGCCGCGTCTACGAGCAAATTCTCGATGAGCAGACCAAGGCAGCTGCCGGGGGTGAGGCGCAAGACATTCTCATTACTCCCAACGAGCAGGCACAGTCCAACGGCAACCCGTCCCCTGCGCAAGAACGCTATTTGGTGGCTCTCGATGCCTCCGTGGGAGCGGAGGTGAACTCAGACCTGACGGGGCTCACCCTGACACCCGGCGAGACCGAGCTGTTCGCTTCCCTGGCTACGGAAGAAGGCGTACGCGGATTGGCACCTATCGAGATCAAGCGATTGGTGCTCGAAGGCAAGCTCACGCTCGGAGCCACGGTGACGGAAGTACAGGTCCAGCACATGCAACAGCGCTATGCGGCGCTGGTTTCCCGTCCCATCGCCCCTCAAGCACCTCAAGCGCCCGAGGAAGTCCGGCCTTCGGAGCAAGAGAGCGAGCTTCGGGACAAGATCACCGGGTGGATCAGGCGACACGCCTATGCCAGGTGGCCCGGCGAATCACCCGCAGTGCGAGCCCGGCGCGTTGCCTACATCCGAGAGGTGAACTCGCATCTGGTAAAGGCCTTCGGCCGGCGTGACCGCCTGCACCTCACGCAGCTTCGGCTGCTTTGGGAGCACGTTCAGCAGCGCTACCCTATTTGAGACCCCATGGAGGCGCACCTGCCTAGGCTGCAACGGCTTCCTTGAGCGCGTTCACGATGTCCTGAACGCCTTGCTTGGCATCGGCGAACAGCATGAGGGTGTTATCCGCGGCAAAGAGCGGGTTGGGGATTCCGGCGAACCCAGGACTCAAGCTGCGCTTAATGACCACCACTGTCC
>JBJKQC010000304.1:0-4982 GCA_046705745.1 Dehalococcoidia bacterium | reverse complement strand
GTCCTGTGCTGGCACTGGCGCTGCCGCGTGCGCTCCCTTACTGCTCCACCAACTCCGCCTTGCCCACGTGCACTTCGGGGAACACCAGCGACTTCACCACCACCGGCACCACGTGCGCCGGATAGATCATCTCGCCGATGTCGATGTAGTCGAACTCCTGGAGGAAGAGCGTGTCCACGGATACCATCGGGTTGGTCACGCCCAGGTCCTTGGTGATGGTGTCGCCCACCAGCTTGGCGAAGTCGCCGGTGAAGACCAGGATGATAGGCTGGCCCGACGCAATGGTGTTGGGAATGGCCTTGACGATGCCCTCGGCGATCTTCCGTATCTGGACGTAGCGCGGCAGGCCGTCCCACTCGAAGGCCAGCGCCACTTGGTGCTCTCCCTCCACCAGGTCCAGCCGCCGGAACGCCGCGCCGATGAGGTCCGCCACCTCCTCCGGCTCCACGTCGCGGTCCTCCGCCAGCTTGGAGATGAGCACCGGCACGTTCCGGAAGGGCAGCAGCTTCTCGTCCGAGACTGACAGCGTGTTGCCGCTGAGCTGCACGGTGAACTGGGACGCGCCGATGACCGTCGCCCGTATGCGCTCGGTCGCCGGCTGCACGGGCGCCGGCAGCGCGTGCTCGCCCATCTTGCGCCGGATCGCCTCCGCCAGCGGCACCGCCAGGTCGCCGAAGTCCTGCGTCTCACGCTCGTAGACGTACTCGGACACACCACCCGAGAACACCAGCGCATCGATGTGGTGGTCGGACTGGAGGTCGGGCGTGAGCATCAGCTTCCGCGTCAGCTCGGACCGCGGCGCGCGGGTGATGACCTCCATGAGCACGCTGGCCAGCGCTTCCGCGATGCGATTCCGGTCATCCTCGGCAAGCAGGTGTCCGACGCGTAGCGGAATGCCCAGCGCGTCCGCCACCGTCGCCGCAGCGTCCTCCACGCGGACGACCCGCCCGTCGCCGTCAGTGGCGATGAGTCGCCCGCCCACGTTGACCGCCGCCGTTTCCAGGATTCGCCCGTGCTGCACCAGCGCGAACTTGGTCGTTCCGCCGCCGATGTCCACGTTCAGCACCGTCTGGTGGGGGTGCCGCGAAAGCTTCACGGAGCCGGAGCCATTGGCGGCCAGGATGGACTCCAGGTTGTGGCCGGCGGACGCGCACACGAACTTTCCGGACTCGCTGGCGAAGAGGTCGGCAATGGCATGCGCGTTCTTCCGCTTCACCGCCTCGCCCGTCAGGATGATGGCGCCGCTGTCCACGTCCTCCGGCGTCACCCCCGCCTCACGGTACGCCTCGTTGATAAAGGCGTGGAGGCGCTCCGTGTTAATGGAGTAGTCCGCCTTGTAGGGCGTGAGCAGGATAGGGGAGCGGTACAGCGTCTGCCGCTCCACGACCACGTACCGACTGGAGTGCAGCTCGCCCAGGCGTTGCAGGTGGATGCGAGAGAACATCAGGTGCGACGTGGACGACCCGATGTCGATGCCCACCGTCTTCAGCTCGATGTTCTCATAGTGGTAGTAGTCGTGGTTGGGGTTGTTGCCGAGGGTCGCCAGCGCCAGCATGCGCTCCTCGTCCGGGTCATGGCCGTGGGCTATGGGGTCGTCGTGCATTCGATCTCCTCTGATGGAAAAGGGCAGAGGCGCACCTTAAATTTTCGGGGCACGGTAGGGGCGGGTCTGAGACCCGCCCTCACGTTCTCCGCCTCGGGCATATTGTACAGGCGGGGCGGCGGTTACGCCGTCAACGTGCTCGGCCCGAACTCTTGGTAGGACCAGTCGTAGTCGTAGTGCGTGTAGGCCTCCTCGGGCATGCGGCTCTTCAGTCCGCGCTTGGCCAATTCCTCCTCGAACTTCTGCCGTACCCACGGGTCCTCGTCCGGGTACTCGATCTGGTCGCGTGCGAGGTTCTCGACCCGTTCCGAGAACCCCACGAACTGCCGCGGTGGGTGCAATGCCAGGTAACGTCCGGGCAAGCTCCCCAGATTGAAGTGTTGATGGAACCAGCGATTGGGCGGCACGAAGCAGCTCGCCTCGTGCCAGGGGATGAAGACCTTCTCCGAGCCCTCCGGCCACATGATGGAGAAGCCCTCGCCGCCCGGTATCACGATTACGCGGCCTGGCCCATGCCGGTGCCCCTTCTTGTAGGTGCCGGCCGGGAACACGGACATGTGCGCTGTGAGCGCCGACCCCGGGGTCCTGATGTACACGGACCGGCTGGTGGCGCCGCGCCCCGGCCGCTGCATGAGCTTGTCCCACACCCCCATGTCCGGGAAGAAGTTGCCCTCCCAGATCGTCCGGCCCGCCGCGCCCTCGGCGACGTGCTCCTGCACCTTGGACGTGGCCTCCGCGTAAAGCTCCTCGGACTGGAGCAGCAGCTCCTCCTCGTAGGGATTGTTGAACAGGAACTCCGGGTCCGGTATGGCCGACATGGCCAGTGGCAGGTAGTTGTAGTGCAGCAGCCGCACAGGCGCGTCGCCCGACATGTTGTTGTACTGGCGCCAGGTGTTGCGCGGGATTAGGAACAAGCTGCGCGCCGACCACTCGAGGCTGTGTCGCACCTGCTTGGCCGAGCCCGATACCGCTGTCGTGCCCCGCCCACTGAGGACGTACACCAGCTCGTCCACCGCCGACTTGAACGGCTTGAGTGATCCCCCCGGCGGGACCTCCTGGACCCGGCCTTCCACCACGCCTTGCATGCCTTCGAGCTGTATAAACGCCGCGTGGCACTCCCGCAGGCTCCAGGGAGCGAGCTCCACCGTCCGCAAGTCCTCAATGTAATACCCGCGGTGGATGGGGATGTCCTGCTCGCTCATCCAGCGGTCGTAGGTGAACTGGTCAGCCATACCGTCCCCCTTTTCCGTGTGTGGTTAGCATTTCCGAAGCGCTGTCACGCGTCGCTTCGCCCTATAGCATTTGGTCTGGCGGCTGTCAACGTGCCGGTCTTCAAGGAAGCGTACAAGCGAGAAGGGCCCTTCGGACATTGCCACGGACTCAAATATTGCTTCGGTAAAGCCATCTAGCCAGGAACTGCCAGCAAGCCAGCGCAATCGCGCCCACTCTGGGGATCAGGAAGGGGCGGCCGTGTTGAGAGGGGAGTTGCCGCGGGTGGAGGAGTGGGTCGGATCACTGCCAAGGGCCTCGACCATGGAGCACCTAGCCTTATTGAGGCCCTGGCGCGGACCACACAGGCATACAAGCTGCTCGACATCGTCGTCATTGCTCTGTGGCGCCATCTGAGGAGTGAGTACCTGAGAGGGCATTGACTTGTTCATGATAGCCGAAGAGCGCCAGTTCCGCGCCTTCCTGCAGTTGCCCAACGGCATCCCCTCGCATGGCGCCTTCGGAGATGTCTTCGCCCGGTTGAACCCCAGGAGTCTGGGCGCCGCTTCGCGGAATGGGCCACGACAAGGTAGCAAGGGAGACCCGCTACTACAACGCGATCGAAGTTGACGCGGCGTACCTCCTCGGGGCGGTCCGCCGCCACGGGGATAAAAAAGCGGCTCCACTGGGTTCCGGATGTCGCCTTTCGGGAGGGCGCGATCCGAGCGCGCAAGGACCATGGGCCGGACAGCCTTGCCGTCCTCAGGCAGATGGCGCTCGATCTCCTACAGCGGGAGACGAGCGGCGAGTGGAGCATGCAGCACCCGGAGCAAGCGCTCTAAGACCAGGCGAGATGAACTCTATCTCCTCCAGACCGTCTCTCTTGAAACGCGATCGCCCTGGCCAATAAGGGAGATTCTGTGAAACACGTTGCTGAAGTAGTACACTTGTTGCGCGAGTACCGTTTCAATGTTTGCCGGATAGCGGCCTGGCTGCAACGGCAGACGTCCAAATCGTTTACCGGAGGGCACTTATGGCCGAGATAGTGTTGGGAATTGGAACATCACACAGCCCAATGTTGGCGTTGACCGCCGAGCAATGGCCCATCTACTCGGAGGGCGACTACCGCCACCAGGAGCTCGTCTTTCCCCCGAAGGGAACCGCGATGTCGTATGACGAGGGACTCAAGCATGTTCCTACAGCCGTCAAAGAAAAGCCCCTGACGCACGAGGTGTTCAAGCAGCAGGTGGACGCCTGCCAGCGGGGAATCTCCGAACTCGCCAAGACGCTCCAAGCGGCGAAGCCCGACATCACGGTTATTATCAGCGACGATCAGGACGAGTGGTTCTTCGAAGACAACATGCCGATGTTCGCCGTCTACTGGGGCGACAGCGTACCCATCCGGCCTCGCACCGTCCTGCGCGGATACACGCGGGCGCCAGAGATCGTGCAGGCTATCGCCAGGGGGTACGGTGACGTCGAGATGGACGTGCCGGTCGCCAAGGAGTTGGGGCGGCACGTCATCGAGTTCATGGCGCAGCACGACTTCGACGTCTCCCACTTCACGTACATCAAGGACGAGTACGGCGGGAAGGTCGCGCGGCGGTACCCGACGCCCGACGGCGAGTTGGACACGGTACGAGAAACGGAGCCCCGCGAGCAAGGGCTTCCCCATGGGTTCTCCTTCGTCGTCAAGAGGCTCTGGGACAATAAGCCCAGCCCCATTCTTCCGATCTTCGAGAATACCTGCTACCCGCCGAACCAGCCGACCGCCCGCCGCTCCTACATGTTCGGGCAGGCGGTGGCCGAGGCGATCAGGTCGTGGGACAGCGATGCGCGGGTAGCCGTTGTCGGCTCCGGCGGGCTCAGTCACTTTGTGACGGACGAGGCGTTAGACCGGATGGTGCTCAAGGCGCTCCAGGAGAAGGACGCGGAGACGCTGATGACGCTGCCCAGGGAGCGGCTGTATTCAGCGGCTTCCGAGACTCAGAACTGGGTGGCCCTCGGCGGCGCGATGGCGAAGACGCCGCTGAAGATGGATCTTATCGAGTATGTGCCGGTCTACAGAACTCCGGCGGGGACGGGCGGCGGCTGGGCCTTCGCCCGCTGGCAATAGCCGATGTCGCTGCTACCACTTCTAGGCTAAACGAGTAGGGGCGGGTCTATGACC
>JBJKQC010000303.1:0-6800 GCA_046705745.1 Dehalococcoidia bacterium | reverse complement strand
AGGCCAAGCAGGAAGGCAGCGTGACTATTTACGGAACGGGGCTCTTGCAGGGCGCCGTGGAAACCCCGATACAGCAAGAATTCCAGCGAGCATACGGAATCAAGGTCAATGATGTCGCGGGGGATGGCAGCACTACCTTTCGGTTTGTCCAGGCAGAGATGAACGCAGGCGGTCCCAGCGCCGACCTCGTTTTTCTGGCTCCTCCATGGCCAGTCAATTTCGAGCAAGCCGGATTTTACCAGTCGCTTGCCGGAAAACCGTTGCCGGTGTTCAACGAGCCGTCCAGCACTTGGTTGGCCGACCCACGAATATTGAGTAGTAACCAGATGTATGTGGTTACCACATTCTCGGAGCCCGATGCACACGTCACGGTAAACACCAACCTACTCTCACCTTCGGACTACCCTACCAGTTTCGACCAACTCGCCAACGATCCCAAATACAGTGGCAAGATCATTGTGGATGACCCAAGTAGTACCCAGGACCCCGCTTTCCTTTGGATGCAATGGGGATATGTAGGCAAGGCGTACAGTCTCGAGGACCTATGGAAGATCTACAAGATTCAGAAACCGATCGTCGTAGCGAATCCCGCCGCGGAAGTGGCCGCGCTAACGGCTGGCAGGGGCGCAATTATGTTGGGAGTATGGGATTTGTCGGGCGCCGTGCAGGATGCAGCGCCAATCAAACCGTTGCGATTCGGTGGCATCCCCACCATGACGAGCTTCGAGACGATCGGCATGCTCAAGGGGGCGCGGCACCCGGATGCCGCATTGGTGTTCATCAACTGGCTGCTCAGTCAGAGCGGACAGCAAGATCTCAGCGAGTTTGGGTACTTCGAACCGGTCCGCGCAAACGTTCCCTCTTATCTATCGGGCGTGCTTGCCAACCCTGTGGTAAGAGGGACCGGCAATAGCCCGCAATACATGGTGACGGCCAAGCAGGAGGAATTGGCAGCCTACATCTACAAGCACAGTGCTTCCTGGCCTGAGCTCACGGATAACAGCTCGGTGATGCCACTTGGTTTTGAGCGGGCTGTGAACGGCAGCGTCTCGCGATGGGAAGCGCAGAACGGCCCGCATAGTGAGGGAGTCCCCATCAAGTGATGGTCCCAAAGTCTTTCGGGGCGCCATCCCCAGAAAAGCTTGCGAGCTCTTGGTGGGCATCGCTAACGAAGAACCCCAGTTGGAGGCCGACATCGAGGCGCAGATGGAGTAGCGATGATCATGGTTCGATGGGGCTTCTATTTGGGCGGTGTCTTCGCGGCGATCGCACTAACGGTGGTACTGACCGTGTATTCCAATTTCGCGGTTGATATGGCCATTGTAGGTTGTGCCATCGTGTACCTATTCCTGCCCGTTGCGAAACCGCTCCTTCTGCGTGTGTTGAAGTCTTTACAAGGGAAGGTTCTCTAGGAAGGCTCTTTATGCGTGCTTGTTCGTCGACTTGCTCTTCGCGTCATGGAGATCCCCGCGGGCAGTCTTGCACGCAGGGCAGCCACCCGCGGTGGTACGGCCGACGACGTCTCGGACTGGCGGGGCACGGTACTTGGATTGGCCTCTGCGGCCCACGTGGAAGCGCTGCGCTTTCTGGGACTTTGCTGGCATACTGCCGGAGAAACATCGAACGAGTCGGCGGCAAGCAGCAAGACACGAGTGCGCGGCACCATGGTGCTGAGGATTTCGGCATTCGGACCTTTCCATATATGAAACTACTGCCGCAATTCTCACCAGTGGATAACGTCCTTCCACACCGCCTTTACGTGGAGCTTGTTCGCCGTCCTGATAACCGGCCCGATGAACATCTGGAGGCTGCCTGCAATGAACAGGAATATGGCGGCCCGCTGGAGGTTGTCAGAGAGGAAGAAAAAGCTCCCAATGGTGAAGAAAATGGCCATCAGGTAGTCGTTGGCAATGTGCGCCCACTCGTATATCTCGTGGAGCCTTCGCTGCCGTTCCAGAGAGTCCATGGTTGCTCCTCAGTCAGTAATTACTGGTCTTGGGTGGCCGGGTGCCTTTGACACCGGTCGCGCCGTGGCGGTCAGAGTGGTGCACGTGGGCGCGACCTGGCCCAGCCAGGCGGTCCGGCCGTCGGGGGGGTAGGGTACAGGAATTCGGGTGGGCCATCGAGTTTCAACCTGCATCCCAGCACTTCGACTTTCCCACATGTATCGAGCCGCTCACCAGCGGCCAGCATGTGCGGCTGAGCGTCATAAACTTGGACGCGTCGGACCCGTCCACGGAATCTGGCGGGCAGGCCAGTGGTGGCCTGGCTGGAGTGCCTTTACTGACCCAAAGGGCATGCCCAGTGGAGTGGAATCCGCAAGCAGATTGATAGCGGCAATGCCAACGTTCCACGAGTTCAGCTGGGCCGCTCAAGAACACTTGGGAGTTTGAAAATCAATGGTGACAGTACTGTTTGTGCTTGCGGTATTGGCCGCGCTGATATTCCCGGTCATCGGCGCGATCATCGCCGACGAGAAGGGGTACCCGCTCTGGCTAGGAGCGGGTACCTGTTTCTTTGGGGGCATTCTCGGGATTCTAGTAATGATCGCGCTCCCAAGGCGTCCTTCACCGCCGACGACGGTATAGGAATGTCTATTGCGTCCTTGAGGGATACCCGTGATAGTGCGGTATTAGCCGCACGATGCCACGACGGCCGTTAGTCAGCCACGTGACTGTCCACCGCTGGGGAAGAGCGGTCTCGAACGAAATCGGCGCGCAAGCGGGGAAGGGCCTCCGGGTAATGCTGTTGAACGAATGTGACCAGTTGCTCCCTAACGGCGCACCGCAGATCCCAGGCTGCCGAGGAGTCCCCCGCGCTGACCAGCGCCCGAAGCTGCACCGTCCGCTCGGAGGCGTCCGTGACCTGGAGGGCGCAGACCTTGCCGTCCCACAGGGGCGAGTCCTTGACGACGCGCGTTAGCTCATCCCGGAGCGGCTGCAATGGGACCGTGTAGTCCACGTAGAGATAGACCGTGCCAAGGATATCGGCGGTGACGCGCGTCCAGTTCTCGAAGGGATGCGTCGTGAAGTAGGAGATGGGCAGGATGAGGCGCCGCTGGTCCCAGATGCAGACCACGACGTAGGTGAGGGTAATCTCCTCGATGCGCCCCCAGTCGTTTTCCACTACCACCACGTCGTCGAGCCGGATGGGCTCGGTGAGGGCGAGCTGGAGACTGGCCAGGAGGTTGGACAGTGTGGACTGGGCCGCCAGCCCAACCACGATGCCGGCGATGCCGGCTGAGGTGGCGATGGCGACCCCAAGCTGCCGCACCTGGTCGAAGCTCATGAGTATGACGGCCAGGGCTACGATGGCCACCACCACGATGACCACCGCCCGCAGGACCCGGAACTGCGTGTATATCTTTCGCGCCCGGAGGTTGTCCTTTACGTCGATCCGGTACTTCTCGAGGATGAAGTCGTTGAGGATGGACAGGGAGTTGATGAGCAGCCAGGCGACGCCAGCGACGAGCGCAAGGCCCAGCACATGCCGGATGACCTGTGCCTGGCTGACGGTGAACGGGATGGCGGGCAGGGCTAGGTCCGCGAGCAGCAGGGGAAAGATGAAGCTGGCGGGCCTGCGGCTGTACTTGATCGAGGAGAGGGTCACCAGATGAGGGCGCCTGCGTGCCGCACGCTGCGCCACGGCAAAGCCGACCTGCGCAATGACCAGCCCAAGGACGAGCACGCCCACGAGGATCCCCAGGTTCACGCCGAACTGCTGCGCCTCTCCCAGGGTTTGCAGCACGGACCCTCCTTGAGCGTTGTTGCTAGAGACTTCCCGTCCCAGCCGAGCTCGGCCTAATCCGATGGGACGAGACGAAAGTACTTCCGGCCCCGCGGGCCTGTCAACCATGCCTCAGAACAAACTCAGGGTCTTTCGATCCTCCCACGGCCCGAGGCTGGCGAAAAATTCGCGCCTCGGGGGTCCTTCCGTTCACGGAAGAACCCCCGAAGTCCGCCTCCGCGGACTAGTGCCGATTATGGCGGATGCTTCTCACGGCAGCGACGGCCCGCCAAGGCGGGGGTGGGGAATCCACGGAGGTGGATTTGGTGGCGCAACCCTCCAGCCGCGAATTTATTCGCCGGGCAAGAGCTGAAAGACTGAAAGACGCCCAGAACAAACCACCGTGGGCGGAGCTGGTTTACACCCGCTGGCCGGTGAGGGCTTCGGCCTCGGCGCGGAGGGCCTCGGCCTTATCCGTGTGCTCCCAAGGCAGGTCCACGTCCATACGGCCGAAGTGGCCGTAGGAGGCGGTGGCGCCATAGATGGGCCGGCGCAGCTGGAGGTCCCGGATGATGGCACCGGGGCGCAGGTCGAAGTGCTTGCTCACCAACTCGGCGATGACGGCGTCCTCCACCGTGCCGGTGCCGAAGGTCTCCACGGAGACGCTGATGGGCGCGGCGACGCCGATGGCGTAGGAGACCTGGACTTCGGCGCGCTCGGCCAAGCCGGCGGCGACGATGTTCTTGGCGACCCAGCGGGCGGCATAGGCAGCGGAGCGGTCCACCTTTGTCGGGTCCTTACCGGAGAAGGCGCCGCCGCCGTGCCGCGCCACGCCCCCGTAGGTGTCCACGAGGATCTTGCGGCCGGTCAGGCCGGCGTCTCCATGCGGCCCGCCGACGACGAAGCGGCCGGAGGGGTTCACGAAGATGCGGGTGTTCTCATCGATGAGGTCCCGCGGGATGACGGGATCAATGACCTGCTCGCGTACGTCCTTTTCGATCTGCTCCTGGGTAACATCGGGAGCATGCTGGGTGCTGACGATGATGGTGTGGATTCGCTTGGGCTTGCCATAGGCGTATTCCACGGTGACCTGTGCTTTTCCGTCCGGCTTGAGGTATGGGATAGCGCCTTCTTTGCGCGCGATACTGAGCCGCCGGGTGAGCTTGTGGGAGAGGGAGATGGTCAGGGGCATGAGCTCCGGTGTCTCGGTGCAAGCGAAGCCGACCATCATGCCCTGGTCGCCGGCGCCAAGAGACTCGACCTCATCCGCGGCGACCCCGTCCTTGCGGCGCTCCCAGGCGGTGGTGACGCCCTGACTGATGTCGGGCGACTGTTCATGCAGACGGACTAGGACCTCGCACGTCTTGTAGTCGATGCCGGTGTCGGGGTTGTCATACCCGATTCGCTTGATGGTGTCGCGGACGATCTGCTCGTAATTAACGTCTGCGGTGGTCGTGATCTCGCCGATTACCACGACGAAGTTGGTGCTGGTGGCAGTCTCGCAAGCGACGCGCGCCGCGGGGTCCTGGGCGTAGATGGCGTCCAGAATGGCATCCGAGACCTGGTCGCAGAGTTTGTCCGGGTGGCCTTCCGTGACCGACTCCGAGGAGTAGAGGTAGGAAGGGGAATTGGAAAAGGTAGTCCCTTTGTTCGGCATGGTGTCCTCCGATGGCAATGCGCAGATGTTTCCTCTCCCAGCAGGAAAGGAAACTATGTGCCGGTCTCCCATCCGGCCAGGTACTCGGCCTGCTGAGGTGTGAGCTCGTCCATGGACAGGCCCATGGCTGCCAGCTTCAGCTTGGCCACGTTCTCATCGATCTCGCGGGGGACGCCATAGACGCCGGCCCCCAGTTGCTTCGCGTTCTTCGCCATGTACTCGGCGCTGAGGGCCTGGTTGGCGAAGCTCATGTCCATGACAGCAGAAGGATGGCCCTCGGCGGCGGAGAGGTTCACGAGCCGGCCCTCCGCGATGAGGTTGATCTTGCGGCCATCGCCTAGGACGAACTGGTCCACCAGTGGTCGGACGGTCTTGCGCTCCACGGCGATGTCTTCTAGCGCGCCGATGTTGATCTCCACGTTGAAGTGGCCGCTGTTGGCCACGATGGCGCCATCCTTCATCTTCTGGAAGTGGTGGACGTCGATGGCGTTCATGCCGCCGGTGACGGTGATGAAGATGTCGCCCTGGGAGGCGGCGTCCTCCATCTTCATGACGCGGTTGCCGTCCATGACGGCTTCCAGCGCGCGGATGGGATTTACCTCGGTGACGATGACCTGGGCGCCCATGCCGCGCGCTCGCATGGCGACTCCGCGCCCACACCAGCCGTAGCCGGCGACGACGACGGTCTTGCCGGCCCAAAGGACGTTGGTGGCACGGGTGATCCCGTCCAACGTGCTTTGTCCGGTGCCGTAGCGGTTGTCGAAGAGGTGCTTGGTGTCGGCCTCGTTGACGGCGATGATGGGGTACTTGAGCTTGCCGAACTCGGCCATGCTGCGCAGGCGGATGACGCCCGTGGTGGTCTCTTCCGTCCCGCCGATCACCTTGCCCAAGAGCGGCTGGCGGTGCGTGTGGAGCGTGGCGACCAGGTCGGCGCCGTCGTCCATGGTCATGTGGGGCTCTTGGTCCAGCACCGAGTGGATGTGCTTGTAATAGGTGTCGTTGTCCTCGCCTTTGATGGCAAAGGTGGGAATGTCATAGGCGGCGGCGAGGGCCGCGGCGACGGGGTCCTGGGTGCTCAGCGGGTTGCTGGCGCACATGTAGACATTGGCGCCGCCCGCCTTGAGGGCCAGTGCCAGGTTGGCGGTCTCCGTGGTGATATGAAGGCAGCCCGCGAGGGTGAGGCCGCTCAGCGGACGCTCCTTGGCGAACCGCTCGGTGATGAGGCGGGTGACGGGCATCTCACGCGCGGCCCAGTCGATGAGCCGGATGCCTTCTTCGGCCAAGGACGGGTCTTTCACGTCTCCTTGCTTACCTGCGACCTGCACGGGCACCTCCGATAAACGATTTCTTTTGGTACTGATCCCTTATGGTGACGGTCAGGACAGGCCGATAATTTTTTGCCCTCGATGTTGTACAA
>JBJKQC010000302.1:0-7325 GCA_046705745.1 Dehalococcoidia bacterium | reverse complement strand
TCCCAACTCCGGGGCGCGCATGCCATTGCTTGCATGCACGCCGGCACGCCCGGCGTTGTGGCGGCGGTGCGCATAGGCAATGCGGGTGGCCTATCCGTAGGCTATGGCCAAGGCGAGAACTACCTAGCGAGCGACCTGCCGGCGCTCCTTCCTCTCACCACTGTGGTCACCCCGCTTTCTCCCGGCGAAATGGCAGTCGTGACCCACGACGGCTGTGAGGTCACGGACCTCCGGGGAGGACGCATCCAAGCCGGCAAGCAGACCATCGCCATGAATATGGTGAGCGCAGCCAAGGGCGGCTACAAGCACTTCATGCTCAAGGAAATCATGGAGCAGCCGGAGGCTGCCACGAGCGCCCTCCGCGGCCGCATTGAGTTTTCTCCGGAACGCCTTTCGCTGACTGAAATCCCCTTCTCTGGGGTTGAGCTATCGGGGCTTCAGCGCGCAGTATTCCTCGGGATGGGCACCAGCTTGAACGCCGCTCGACTCGGGGCCCGCTTGCTGGAGCGCTTCGCCCGGATCCCGGCTGCTGCTGAAAACGCGTCCGAGTTCAGATATAGGGAGCCAGTGCTGGACGAGCACACGCTGGCAGTAGCCGTTACGCAGTCAGGGGAGACTGCTGACACGTTGGAGGCCCTTCATGGAGCGAGCGCCAGCGGCGCACGCACCCTCGCCATCGTCAATGTGGAAGGCAGCCAGGCGGGCCGCACCGCCGAGGGCGCCATGCTAATGCACGCCGGTCCGGAGATCGGCGTCGCCTCGACCAAGACCTTCGTCAATTCCATACTCTGCATGTACCTGCTAGCGGGGTTTCTGGGAGCACGCCGCGGCGCCCTGCCTTCGGACGCAGTGGCGAGGCATGTCGAGATCGCATCTCGGCTGCCAGGCATGCTGGGCGAGGCGCTGGCCCTGAACTCAAGCCAATACGAGGTTCTCGCCAGGAAGTACGCGAACGCGAAACGATTCCTCTTCCTCGGGCGCGGGTTGCTGGAGCCAATTGCCCAGGAAGGTGCCCTGAAGCTGAAGGAGATCAGCTACATCCATGCGGAGGGGATGGCAGCCGCCGAGATGAAGCACGGTCCCATCGCGTTGGTGGACCCGGAAACACCAGTGGTGGCTTTTGCGCTCAAGGACGCTTTATATGAAAAGATGCTCGGGAACTTGGCGGAGGTACGCGCTCGGAGCGGGCCAGTGATCGCCATCGCCACGCAGGGTAACGAATCGGTACTCGAGCACGCTGACGACGTGCTATGGCTGCCGGATGCACCACCCGAGCTAGCCGCCATGGCGGCGGCGGTGCCCGTCCAGTTGCTGGCATACCACATGGCTGTTTACTGCGGGAACGATGTGGACCAGCCTCGTAACTTGGCGAAGAGCGTGACCGTGGAGTGAGAGTAAGCTGAAGGGCCCGTTCGACAATTCATCGAAAAGCCCGTCGTTTCACCACGGCGGACTTATCGTGAACAGCTTTGAGACGGCACTCAACGACCTAGGAGCTCTTCGACCTTGCAAATGAGGTCGGTTGGGCTGAATGGCTTCGTGAGGTAGTCGTCGGCCCCAATCTCAGCGGCAGTGTGGCGCTCCGCTTCTTGCGCCATCGCGGTGAGTATCACGACTTTAATAGAACTGGACTCCACTGACTGCTTAAGCCGCCGGCATACGCTGTAACCGTCCATTCCTGGAAGCAGCAAGTCTAGGAATACCAAGTCCGGCTTCTGCTGGCGGCAAACAGCAAGCGCCTCCTCGCCATCTTTGGTCGAAATCACCTCGAACCGGTCATCGATGTCCAGCACAGCCTCCAAGAGGCCAAGGACCCGCTCCTCGTCGTCCACGACCAGGATTTTCTTACGCATCCGGCCTCACCCCTCTCTCGCACCGGACGTGCTTCATCAACATGAGCGCTCCCGCCGCTCCGAGGGTAAGCATAGTCAGGCATGCTCGTGAGACGTGCTAGGGCCAGCCATCAATTAGCTTGAGGGTGATTCCCCAATCCAAACGCGCGAGATTGGCTGGCCACAGGGGAAAAAGGCAGATCGCAGCCATGGCGCGGCTAGCGCGCCAGCATCTGCTCGTAGTTGATGCCCATGACTTCGGCGACGGACTTACCGGCTAGCACGTCCTTGGCCATGGCGGCCTCACGGGCGGCAATGCTCTCAGCCGTGGACACGACCTCTTCGGCCCGCTCAACGGGCACGATCACGATGCCGCTATTGTCGGCGATAACGTAGTCGCCGGGCCGTACCTCAACGCCGCCTATTTCGATTGGCTGGTTCGTGTAGTCCTCGACGATCCGGCCCCGCGCAGTCAGTGGCACGGCGGCCTTGGCGAACACGGGAAAGCCGAGGGCCATGGCCTCGTCCACGTCCCGGCAGGCGCCGTCAACGATAACCCCGGCTATACCCTTGGTCTTGGCCGCCGTGGACAGAATGCCGCCCCAAGCGGCTGCATCCAAACGGGCCCGGTGGTCAATGACGATGATGTCGCCTGGGTCGGCGGCAACAATGGCCGCGGTCCCTAAATGCTGCTTGGGCTGCTCATTGCCCTTTGTTTTCATGCGCACCGTGACGGCCCGCCCCGCTATGCGACCCGTGGGAAACAACGGATGGATGGCCAGGACCGTTCCCTTAATTTCCAGCTTGTCCTGCGCATCCGAGACTGCACAGGTGTCGAGCTGCTTCAATCGTTCAACGATTCCATCGACTGCCATGGTCCCGCCTTTCTCCCTAACCGCCCACGTAGGCCATGAACTGGATCTGCAGCTCCATGCCGCCCGCAAGCGCGTCGTACTGGAGGGTGTGGCGGGTGGGCCTGCTCTCCGGGTCTGGGAACATCTTCACCCACTCTTCGTTGATAAGCGGCCGGACGTCCCGGCTCTTGACGTACACCGTCATGTGAGCGATGTCATCGGGTGTGCCGCCTGCCTCTTTCATGATGCGGCGGACGTGCTCAAAAGCCCAACGGACCTGCTCGTTTAGGTCTTCGGGCATCTTGTTGGTCTCGGGGTCCATGCCGCTGACGCCACCGGAGGTGACGAGAGGTCCCACTTTGGTCGCGGGCGGAATGGGCTGACCGCCATGCCAGTTACCCGGGATGTGAATGACTTTTCTAGCCATGATCACCTGCCTCCAGTGTAGGTTTAGAGATACCGGCGCGCAGGAGTGCTCCGAGGCGTGCACGCGCCTGCACGCTCCCAGGGAGGCGGCGGTAAAGGCCGCGCTCGCGGCGCGAGTATATCGGCGCCTCCATTGGGTGTCAAACCTCACGCAAGAGGCCGTTACGCCGTCGCTGCCTCATCCTGCTTGCGCTCTGAGCGCGCCCACGGCACGGAATCAGGGTTCTCCACCAGCCGCCGGAGGTCCCGCACCTCGGAGCTGAGCGCCAGCACAGCCAACGCGAAAACGATGACGACGGCGCCGCCCAGCCCAATGGCGAAGGGGGTGTTCACCCATGTGGCTATCAAGCTGGCCTGGAGCGCTCCCAGCGGGGCAAGGCCCCACATGACACCCCGCAGGCCAAGAATGCGGCCGCGGTACTCGTTAGGGACCAGCAGGTTGAGCATGGTATTGGCCGCCACTTGGAAGAGCGAGTAGAGCGTCCCGCTCAGCCCGGCGAACACGATGGCCAGCCAAAGGAGCGTCAGCGGGCCGGTGAGCGCCAGAAAGATGACCGCCACGCCGAAGCTCACGGCCCCGCCGATGAGCAGCCACGTCCGGTTCTGGTACCCGCCGAAGGAGGCAGTCCCGAGGACCCCGGCCACGCCGCCAGCGCCGTTGGCCGCTAACAGTGTTGCGAGCACGCCAGCGCCGCCCGCCGACACGTCATGGGCGAACGCCGGCAGCAGATAAGTATAGGACAGACCGAAGTAGCCAATGACGAAGCTCATGAGCAATAGGACGAAGAAAATGCGGTTCCGGTAAGCGAACCGCACGCCGTCCACCATGTCATGGAACACAGTGGCGCCGCGCGCCCGCTCCAGCGCCGGCAGCCGGACGACAAGCATTGTCACCGCCATCGCGAGATAGCCGGCGCCGATGACCCAGAACGCGAAAGCCGCGCCCGCGTGGGCATTGCCCAAGTGCTGCCCGATGGCGACGATCCCCAGACCTATCGGCGGCGCTATGACCCGCGTTCCGTTCCACACCGTTTGGTTGATGGAGGCCGCGTACAGCATCTCCCCGCGCGGCACCAGCACCGGCCAGATGGTGCGACGGGCGGGCTGGTCATAGTTGACGGCGATACCAACTAGGAACGCGATCACGACGACGTGCCATACCTGCACAGTGCCGGTAATTACGAGGAGTCCCTGTACGACCATCAACGCGGCCGCACACCCTTCGCCCCAAACGATCATGCGTCGCGGATCGATGCGGTCTGCCAAGGCACCGGCGATGAAATTCAGAGCGATGGACGGGACTGCCTCCGCAGCAGCGGTGAACCCCAGCGCGGCCGGCAACCCGGTGAGGTCGTACACCAGCCACCCTTGGACTGCGATCATGGCCTGGCTGGCGGAAACACTGGCGAGCAGGCCGATGTAAAAGCGCCGGAAGTCCCGGTGCCGGAGCACCGTGAGAAAGGCAACCCGTCTACGAAAAGTCTGGACCACGGCGCTAACAGTATCCTACCTCCAGGCAGGCGTCGAGATATCACCCGGTACTGTCAGGGCCTTTGGGTTACCCTTAGTACCAACGGCCCTCTTCACCCAATGCCTGCTGGCGGCATGATGACAACCAATGCTGCAATCCTGGCGTGTAGTCCACTGTGGGTGTTCTGTGACCTTCTCACCTTTTCACCGTTTTCTGTGCCGTCGTATGTTGCCTAATCGGACACGTCCCCTTTAGTAGAAAGGGGACAGCCGCAAGGCCACTGCAGGGCGTACCATTGGTGAAAGGCAATCACCCCTCCCGGCAAGGCGATAAAGCCTTAGCACCGCTGGCCTGATGTCGCACGCCGCTTGGGGGTAGCCCAGAACCACAGTCCGCCCCATCCTGAGACCGAGGCATCAACATGCAGCAATCGTCCCCGGGCTCCCGCCGCCAACAGCTTCGCTCAAGCGTCGGGGCCGCCCGTACCGTATTCGGTAATGCCGGGCTCTTGACCACCAACATTCTTGCCTTCGTGGCGAACAGTGTTGCCCCGCTGGTCGGACCGCCAGGAGACTACATCGTGGTCCCGCTTCAGGGCAGCTACCCCGAACGGCAAGCCCCTAGCCGGTTCCGCCTTGTCTCCCGCCTCCTGCCCTTCTTTCGGCGTGAGGAGGAGAGCCTCTCCGAGCTGAGGGAACACTTGGCGCGGATCGGTCGTGACCCGCGGTGCCAGGGCGTCGTCCTGCGGTTCGAGGACCTGCATACTGGGCTCGCGACGGCAGGAGCCCTTCGCCAGGCCATAAGCGATCTCAAGGCCAGGCGGAAGAAAGTGGTGGCCTTCCTGAACCAGTTCACCACCACTAACTACTACATAGCCACGGCAGCCGATGAGATCGTGTGCACGGAGAGCGCGGATTTCGCTGCGGTGGGCCTCAGTATCCAGGCGGTGTTCTTAAAAGACGCTCTGGCGAGATGGGGCATCCAGGCCGACATGGAGCGTCTGGAGGAGTACAAAACGGGGGCAAACACCTTCACTGACTCGTCCATGCCGGCCGCCGAACGGGAGATGCTCGGCTCGTTGCTCGACTCACTCTATTCCCAGGTCGTCGATGGTATTGCCGCCGGCCGCAGCCTGACGCCCGACCGCGTAAGCGCACTGCTTGACCAAGCGCCTTTCACCGCCCAACGCGCTGCTGAGGAGGGCCTCGTCGATGTCGTCTTGTACGAGGACGACCTCCCGCGCCACCTCGGCTCGGCGGTACACCCGGCAACACTCCAGCCGTGGCACACGGCGAAGGCCCGCCTGCGCCACGGCTATCGCTGGCAGCGGACCCCGGAGGCCGTTGGCGTGATCACATTGCGCGGGACAATTGTGCCGGGGGAGAGCCGTGAGGTCCCCTTCGCGATCCCTCTCGTTGGCGGGCATCAGGCGGGATCGGAAACATTGGTCCGCGCACTTCGCCGCGTGGCGCAGGACGATAGCGTCAAGGCCGTGGTCTGCTACATCGAATCGCCGGGGGGAGCTTCCCTAGCGAGCGACCTGATATGGCGCGAGGTCCATCACGTTGCCCAGCAGAAGCCCGTCGTCGCGTACCTGGCGAACGTAGCAGCTTCAGGCGGATATTACGTGGCCGTCGGTGCTCACCATATCGTCGCCCGGCCCGAGACGTTGACGGGCTCCATCGGTGTGTTTGGCGGCAAGCTGGTACTGCAAGGGTTTTATGAAAGGGCAAAGGCCGGTGTCGTCAGGCTGACACGGGGGCGCAGTGCCGGTCTTTACGGCCCCGAGCGTCCGTTCGATGACGAAGAGCGCAAGGCCGTGAAAGCACTGTTGGCCGACACCTACGAGCGGTTCAAGCAGCGGGTGTCGGAGGGTCGCCGCATGTCGCCGGAGGCCGTGCAGGAAGTTGCCAAGGGGCGGGTATGGACGGGTGCTCAAGCCCTAGAGCGTGGCCTCGTGGACGAATTGGGAGACTTCCAGGCAGCTGTGGCCCGGGCAAAGGCGCTGGCAGGCCTGGAGCAAGCACCCGAAGTACGGGTGGTAGACCTGACTCCGCCCCTTACCTACGTGTCACCGCCGCTGCCGGCCACGTTCGTGCTATCCCGGCTCGGCGGCATGGTAACCCAGCTGAACCACGAGCACGTTTGGACGCTGGCCCCCTGGCTCATTCAGGTCCAATGACGCCCGCGTTGAAGAAGCAGCGGGCTGCGGTCTTGACGAGCAAAGGCAACTGCTACTGCTGGAGGTCGTATTTGAAGATTTCAACGCATCCCTCGGCACCGGTGGCAGCCCAACAACGGCCTGCTCGCAATGGCGAGAAGGGTCAATGAATTTCGCGTATGAGGCCGCAAGATGGATGGCCCCCACTTCCCTTGCTGGGCTGGTGGTGATGCTCAGCATCACCAGTATGGCGGCCGCCCAGAGCAAGCAAGTCACCAAGACCTCCGGTCGGCTGAGCCGGCTGATGAGGGAAGAGTCTCCTGGTTACAAGCTGATGCGCCGCGCATTGGCGGTCTTCGGTCTCTGTTTGCTCCCCACGGCCTTTGCTGCCTATTGGTTGCAAGGGCGCGACTTGGTCTCCATTGGTGTCGGGGTAGCTCTTGCGATCTCAGGAGTGAGTTTGGTCATCGTAGCTGCCGGCGACTGGATCTCCAGCCGGTGGAAACTCCCCGGTCCAAGGTTCCATGCCGTTAGCGTAGGCGTGGCCATCGCTGCGGGGGGCGCGGTTGTGGCGCTCGAGG
>JBJKQC010000301.1:0-5202 GCA_046705745.1 Dehalococcoidia bacterium | reverse complement strand
GGGACCCAATGCCGACCGTGTGCGGGAGCGGCTGGGCGAGTCCGACAGGGGCATCATCCTGCTCCGCAAGCAGCTCAAGGAGCAGATCGGCATCGTCCAGGACGGCGGCGAGCCGATGAACACGTTCCGTGACCCGGCCAAGGCCGCCAACATAGAGCTCCCGCTGGAGCGCTGGCCGGCCCTGCAGGAGGCCGCTCGCTTCTCCACCTACGTCCAGGCCCAGGCCGGCGAGGCCCCTGATCTCAAGGACCGCATCCAGCGCATCTTGTCCACCTGGGCCTCTCAAGCCCCGGTGTAGTGCCCTAGGCGGCCGCAGTGCCGCCATCGACCGAATCAGAGCAAGGGACGCCCCCGCTGTCGAGCGGGGGCGTCTCTCACTTGTCTAGCCACTGGTGGAATCCTCGCCGGTGGACGAGCCGCCGCCGAATCCAGGCCCACGCCTGTGATTCATGGCCGGCTTCGGTCGCAAGCTGCCAGTCCGAGGGCGACATCCATCAACGTCCCACCATAGTCGCGATACCCGCCTCTTCCCACCCCTTTGCAGGATTCCGCCCGTTCTTTGCCCTGCTTTGATGCGCCTGCATCTCGGGGGAGGGAAACATGACACGCCAACTGCTCCTTCTCGGCCTGTTCGCCATCGGCCTGTGCACGATGCTCAGCTGCTCGCCCGTGCTGGCGCAGCCAAGGCAGGCGGCCGCCACGCCGACACCAACGCCAACGCCCCAGACTTCCCAGCGTGGATTGAACGGCAACCCCGGAGGGTTAATCCCCACGGTGGTAAAGCCCAAGACGCCCACGCCAACCCCCACGCCTACCCCGCGAATCACGTCGCCTGTCAGGCCGGTCTTCCCTGGCGGGCGGCCACCTGCCGCTCCGCCTGAGCAGCCGACGGCAACGCCCACGCCCACGCCAACCCCGAATGCGGGCTCACCAACGCCCACCGGGACACCATCGACGTCCACCGCCACACCGACCGCCACGCCACCGTCGGGGCCAACCTCGACCGCCACACCAACCCCTACGCCCAGTGGCGGCGCCGGAACACCCGGTGCTGGAAATCAGGGCCAGCCAACGCCTGCGCCATCCGCGTTCACGGCAAGCGCTGATTGCACTCCCGCCAACAACCAGCTCCAAGCGCTCATCGACGACCACCTTCTGTTCCAAGCCAACCCGCGCGATGGGACTGCGTGGATGGCAAATGGCTTCGTGAGCGCTCGCATCAAGGGAGTGGACCCCGAACCCATTGCGACCTGGTTCATTCTCCCCAACGGACTCGCGAGTGTGTATGGGACCGGGGCCGTGGAGTACTCAGACTGGCTGGGCTATCGCGACCCGCACGTCCGCGCTCTCACGGGAGACGACCCAGGCATCCGGTCTCGGCTCTGCGTTGTGGCTGCCGGCCAATAAGCACGCCTGTCGAGCAAAGGCGACGCTTTGCCCCAATGGGCAGGCCCGGCCCTCGCGGACCGAAGCCGCACCGCCTAGGCGGCGTCCATTTCGCGCACGGCCAGGAAGGGCCCAGGACGGGCATTGGAACGACAGGAGACCAACGGAGAAAGATGGTGCCGAGAGCCGGATTCGAACCGGCACGGGGCTTTCACCCCAACGGTTTTTGAGACCGTCGCGTCTACCGTTCCGCCACCTCGGCCAACTACACAAACCAAAGGCCCCCGGCTCTCCGGGGGCTCTCATTTACATGGAAACTGGAGCGGAAGACGGGATTTGAACCCGCGACCTTCTCCTTGGCAAGGAGACGCTCTACCACTGAGCCACTTCCGCTCGCCGCATCGGTCCGACACGCCGAAAGCGAACGACCTAGCTGGTGCCGAGGCCCAGATTCGAACTGGGGACACCAGCATTTTCAGTGCTGTGCTCTACCAACTGAGCTACCTCGGCGTGAACTCCATCCTATGCAACCGGCCCGTCTGCTGTCAAGGCGCCACGATGCCCTTGCGGGTCATCACGGCCATGACCAAGGCGTGCTGCAAGCTCGGGGTTACATGAGTCTCAAGCGTCGGCCAGGGCCTCGGCGTCATTGGCCTACCGCGGGGAAACGACGAGGCCCCGGATGACCGGGGCCTCGAGTGAGCTAACATTCGGTTGACGTCTGACCGCTATACTCCCGCCGGCCGCCGCCTCATCAGGAAGAAAGCGCCACCTCCAACAGCCAAGACCACGACTACTGCGATCACGATGATCAGCAGGGTGTTACCGCCACCGCCGCCGGGGGGCGCCGGCGTGGGAGTCGGCGACGCCGACTGCACGGTCGGTGTCGCCGTGACCGTCGGCTGTGCCGTTGAAGTCGGCGTGGCCGTGGGTGTTGGCGGCGGGCTGACGGCGAACAACGCGAAGGTAGAGAAACCACCCGCGTCGCCCGTCAGTGTCGCTGTGCAGCTCACCATATTGCCGCTGGTCGGCGTGCACTGAGCAGCTGTGGCGTGGATATTACCGGCGCCATCCTGCTTGAGGATGGCGAAGGTCTTGTTCTCGCTGCTCCGGGCGTTGTACCAATCACTGCTCACCAAGAGAGTAACCGTGTTGTCCCCCAGGTCGCTATTCGTAATCTGCTCTTTGGTCACATCTACAGAGAAGGCCACATCCGTGCTCGGGTCGCCGATCACCCCTCCCAGAGACTGAGCGGCCTGGTCGAAGACAGTACCGGGATTGCTGAAGAAGGCGCTCGGGTCCTTGGCAAAGCTCAGGTCCAGCGCCGAGCCATCTGGCAAGGCGACGACTTTTGCATCGAAGCTGGCGCCCAGAGCGGTAACGGAAGGGTCTCCTCCCGTCAAGAGAGAAACGTCTGGTGAAGCAGGCGTGAAGGTGATGTGAACATTGCTCAGCTGCACGTCCAGGCGGTTCGCCTGCGGCACGATAGTGGCATCCGCCTGCAAGGTAATGCCATCCCCCAGGTGAAGGGTGACCGTACCCGTCCCATTTGTCGTGCTCAGCTCAATATCCGGCGCGCTGATGTCTATCGGTCCGCTGACGGACATCCCCTGCGTGATGTTCAGGCCGGGAAGCTGCATGACAATGCCGTTGGATCCGCTGACAAGCGGCGAGCCTCCGCCCAGCATCTTGATGTTGCTCGAACCCAAGGCCGCCTGCACCTGAGACTGGAGATCTGAAAGAATCTGGCCAGAAGGCACCTGCGGCGCGGTGTTGATGGCCATGCGCACCTTGGGGCTAGAAACGGCCGGGCCCGAAGGCGTAGGCGTGGCGCTGGAGCTAGGCTCCTCCAACACGGTAAATTGGCTGCTGCCTTGGAACGTGCTGCTGCCTTGCAACCGCGCCTGCACGACATAGTTGCCAGCGGGAGCGTTGAACGGCACCGTAAAGGTGCCATTGAAAGTGATGGTGGCGACGTTGCCGTCAGTCGATATTGTCGAGGCGCCAACGACAATGTGGTTTTGGGTGACCGTCCCCCGAAGGACGCCGGCTCCGGACCGGAGCGTGTCAATAGCCCCAGTGGCGGCAATGGGCACAACGAACTGATAAGACTGGACCCCTATGATGTCCAGCTGCAAGTCTTGCGTGTCGATAGTCTCAGTCGCCCCCAGCGTGCTGGTCACGCGAATCGGCACCGAGTCTCCGGGCAAGACGCCGCCACCGCCGACGGCTGAAACCGTTATCGTCGCGCCTAGGGCCGGCCTAACGGTCACCATGAAAACGGCGAACAACAGGCCCAAAGCGACGATACTCAAAGGCCAACGAGCTGATCTGAACGAAGTTCTCACTGCCGAAATAATCACGACTTCCACATCCCCGCGCGAAATTTACAGGCTCACAGAGCCAGTTGCGCACCCCCACTAGCCAAACCGAAGGGGGCAGCGTGAACGAATCGGAGTATAGGAGTCGCCTGCTTTGAGTGTCCATAAAGACTAGCTGCCGATATAGGGCAATTGGTCGTATCGCCTATCTGACTTTGGGGTCAAGAGAAAGTCGCCCGAGGTCTCCCGCTACATAGGGCCGCCATGATGGCCAGTGACAGTCGAAGGGCCCCGACCCGCTGGTTCGATGGAGGCCGTAGAACGAGCTCACGACAAACTGACGAGGCCGGTGGGTCTTGAACTGGCGACGTCTCTTTGACAACTGATGCGGGCTCCGTGGACAGTGGCGGGGGGACATGCGGACCGAAAACCAGCTGGCGTGGCAGCGCACAAGCCTTGAAGGCCAGACCACTAACAGGGTGGTGAAAAAGTATTTCGCAGTCGGTCGAACCCTGAAGAGGTCTGACAAGGGCGACGATTCACGTACGTGATGACGGTGTGTCCTGCACAGCAGGCACCATAATGGTGATGAGTTGTCGAAATCGCCTCAGTCTCGGCCATTGAAATAGCCGTGCTGACTTTCTTCATCAGCCTGCTACGGGGAGATCCGAACAAACGGCCGATCCAAGGGAGGATGCTCGTGCTATGGAATACCGGGCCCAACCCCGCGTTTGCGCGTTTCCAGACTGACAAAGGTCTCTGTCTGGCGGACGCCTTCTATCGTGCCGACCCGACGGTGGAGAAACGACGCGAGTGCCTCAGAACTCTCCAGGTTCACCCAGACGAAGATGTCATAACTACCTGTTGTGATGGCGACATGCTCTGTTTCAGGGAGGGAAGCAAGCTGAGCCGCGACCGATTCGATCCGGGACGGGTCGACCTTCAGCCCAATAAATGCGGACGTATGGTATCCCAGCCGTTCCGGTTCAACGATGGCAACGACTCGAATGACATGATCGTCCACGAGGCGTGCCAGCCTACGCCGGACGGTGCCTTCGCTCACGTCCAGATGGCGCGCCATTTCGGCATGAGAAGCACGGCCATCTGTCCGAAGTATCTCGATGATCCTGCGGTCAAGTCCGTCCGTGGGCCCCTCCTGCCGGGGCAAATCGGCATAGGTACGACAAAACGAATGCCCCGGAACCTCGGATTGAATTTATCCGGTTTTCGTCAAGAAAGTCAACAATTCCCTGCTGAAACCACGAGTCGAGTCGTCAAAAAGGGCAGCACCCTGAATCAAGCTCGAGAGCGGTTGGGGTGAAATCAGGGTTGCCGGCGGGTATCGTTTCGCGGCTGGAAAATAGAGCCTTTGCCCGGCAGGTCAGCAGGGATCGATCTGCCACTTTCCTGCTGACTCCGGAATGGGCCGCGTAGCAATGGTAGTACTGACGCCGCTGCCCCAATGAGCGCAAGTCGCTTTAGGAAGGAACGGCGA
>JBJKQC010000300.1:0-21781 GCA_046705745.1 Dehalococcoidia bacterium | reverse complement strand
CGGCGCGCTCCTACGCGCCATCGAACAGGCAGAGGGGCGGGAATGACGAGCCGGACGTTGGTGGCGCGTGGACCCGTGTAGAATGGCCGGAGGCCCAAAAAGATGCTGCTTTTGATCGACAACTACGACAGCTTCACATACAACTTGTACCAGTACCTGTGCGAGCTCGGCGCCGACGTGGCAGTCGTTCGAAATGATGCGGTGACGCTCGACGAGGTCGAGACGATGGCGCCGGAGCGCATCGTCATCTCGCCCGGCCCGTGCACGCCGGATGAGGCGGGAATTTCCGTGGGCGTCGTGCGCCGGTTCGGGCCGAAGGTCCCGCTGCTCGGCGTATGCCTGGGGCACCAGTGCATCGGCGTGGCGTACGGCGCGACGGTAGCGGGCGCCGGCGAGATCGTCCATGGGAAAACGAGCATGGTGCGACACGATGGCAAGGGCGTGTTCGCTGGGCTGCCGCAGCCGCTGGAGGCAATACGGTATCATTCGCTCGCCATCGTGCCCGAGACGGTGCCCGCGGAGCTGGAGGTCACTGCCACCTCGGACTCAGGCGTCATCATGGGCGTGCGGCACCGCGAGCACCCGGTGGAGGGCATCCAGTTCCATCCAGAGTCCATCATGACCGCCGCCGGGAAGGACCTGTTGAGGAACTTCTTGAGATTGAAGGCGCTGGCGCCCGCGGCCGCGAGGGCTTGACCCGAAGAATGTGTCTGGTTGAAGGCGCCCGCTTGCGGCGCAAGCGAGCTCGATCGAAACGCTCGGAGAAGCAGAGCAGATGATCCAAGAAGCCATTCAGAAGCTGGTTGCCGGTGGCGCACTGACCGTGGAAGAGGCCTCGACCGTCGCCGAAGAAATCATGTCGGGGCAGGCGTCGCCGGTCCAGATGGCGGCATTCCTGGTGGCGCTACGCATGAAGGTCGAGTCGGTGGACGAGATCACGGGCATGGCAACAGTGATGCGGTCCAAGGCCCTTCGGGTACCGACGGACGGAGAGGTGGTGGACGTCGTCGGGACGGGCGGGGACGGCAAGGGGACGTTCAACATTTCGACGGCGGCCGCCTTCGTGACCGCCGCCGCTGGCGTCAAGGTCGCGAAGCACGGCAACCGCGCCGCATCTGGGATGTTCGGCGCTGCCGACATTCTGGAGGCAAACGGCGTCAAGCTGGAGCTATCCCCTGAATCCGTCAAGCGGTGCATCGACCAGGTTGGCATCGGCTTCATGTTCGCCCCCGTGTTTCACCCGGCGATGAAGTTCGCAGGTCCGGTGCGGCGTGAATTGGGCGTTCGCACCGTCTTCAACATCTTGGGGCCATTGACCAATCCGGCGGGAGCCAACTACCAGATCGTCGGCGTTTCTCAGCCCAGCACGGTGCTGCGGCACCCCCAGCCCGAGCTGGGCGAAATGATGGCGGAGGTCCTGGCCCACCTCGGCACCAAGCACTCGTGGGTCGTTCGCGGCGATGACGGCCTGGACGAAATCACGACGACGACCACCACGCAGGTGTGGGAGGTGAAGGGCGGTCGCACGAAGCACTTCGTGCTGGAGCCGGAAGACGCCGGGATCCGCCGAGTGCGCCTGCGCGATCTTCAGGCGGCCGATGCGGACGCGAACCGGGCGCTCTTCACCAAGGCGCTGGCCAAGGGCGAGTCGCCCGCTAAGGACGCTGTAATGATCAACGCGGCGGCAGCTCTCCTGGTGGCCGGCCGCGCACGGGACATCCAGGATGGCGTGAAGCTGGCCCGCGAGGCCATCGACAGCGGAGCGGCGGCCGCCAAAGTGCAAGCGTTGGCGAAGCTGACGCAAGCGCTGACTTAAGGGAAGAGGCCATTAGAAGCCCATGACGACGGGTACGATTCTCGACAAGATTTTGGACGCCAAGCGCGTCGAGTTGGAGCGCCACAAGCGGACGACGTCGCTCTCGGAGTTGGAGGAGCGCGTGAAGGCTGCTCCGTTTCCCCTCAACCTTTCCGGCGCGCTCTGGGGCGATACTATCCGGCTCATTGCCGAAGTCAAGAAGGCATCGCCGTCCAAGGGCCTGTTGGCGGCCAACTATGATCCGGCGAACTTGGCGGTGTGTTATGCGGAGAACGGCGCCGCCGCCGTTTCCGTACTGACAGAGGCCGACTACTTCCAAGGCAGCCTCGAGCATATGCGTGCGGTCAAAGAGGCCGTGGCGCCGAGCGGCCTGCCCGTGTTGCGCAAGGACTTTCTTTTCGACCCGTACCAGTTGTACGAGGCGCGCGCCTACGGCGCTGACGCGGCCCTGCTGATTGTGGCCGCGCTCGACTCGCAACAGCTCAAGGAACTGCTCGCCGTGGCGCAGAGCATTTGGCTACAGTGCCTGGTCGAAGTCCATAACGAGACCGAGCTGGAGGCAGCCTTGAACGCAGGGGCTGAGATCATCGGCATTAACCACCGCGATCTGAAGACCTTCAAAGTGGACACAACGCTGTCGTTGAAGCTCCGCCCGCTCGTGCCCGCCGGCCGGATGACCGTTGCCGAAAGCGGTATATCCAGCGCCGATGATGTTCTGCCGCTGAAGAGCGCCGGCGTTAACGGTATCCTGGTAGGAGAAGCGCTGATGACCGCGCCAGACCCGGGCGCCAAAGTCCGTGAACTGACAAGTGTCTAGGGACAAAGAGCTTATGACCCACGTGAAGATCTGTGGTTTCCAAACACCTGAGGCTGCCGCGGTTGCCGCTGAAGCAGGGGCCGATGCGGTGGGCTTGGTGTTCGTGCCTACGGCGCGCCGCCGTATCTCCATCGAGCAGGCGGGGGAAATCGTCTCTGCGCTGCGGTCGCATGGCCTTCGAGAAATCGTGGGTATGTTCGCGAACCAGCCGGCAGCCGAGGTAAATTCCGCAGTTGACCGGCTTGGGCTCGATGCGGTCCAACTCTGCGGTTCTGAGGGCATGGGCTATTGCAGGGAGATGACTGTCCCCATATACAAGGTCATCGCAGTCGATGAGGCGATACCCATATCCGCTCAGCTTCCGAAGCTCATGGTGCTGCTTCAGCGACATAGCATGGCGGGACATCGCCTCGTCCTTGATGCGAGAGTGGACGGCGAATATGGAGGCACAGGGCGGCGGTTCGATTGGGAGCTTGCAGCCGAGATGGCGCAAGCATTTGAAATAACGCTGGCCGGCGGGCTCGATCCCGATAACGTCGCCGAGGCCGTCAGCAACGTTCGTCCTTGGGGAGTAGACACTTCCAGCGGCGTTGAGATAGAAGGCGAAAAAGACCCGGAGAAGGTCCGGGCGTTTGTCCGAGCAGTACGACAGGTAGACGAGTCTCTGCGGGGCGGTGGTCTGCGGCGGCTGCTGGAGCGTATTGGCGGACGGAGGTAGGCGGTGACCAGCAGTCCAACATCTTTACCTGACAGTCACGGTCGATTCGGCCAATTCGGTGGCCAGTACGTCCCTGAGACTCTCATGGCCGCCCTCCAGCAGCTTGAAGGCGCCTATCTGGAAGCAAAGCAAGACCCGCAGTTCCAGGCCGAGTACGCCCGCCTGCTGCGGGACTACGTGGGCCGGCCGACACCTGTATACCACGCCAAGCGGCTCACGGCCCGAGCCGGCGGCGCTCAGATTTACTTCAAGCGTGAGGACCTTGCCCACACGGGCGCCCACAAGATCAACAACGCGCTGGGGCAAGGGTTGCTGGCCAAGCGCATGGGCAAGCGGCGCATTGTCGCCGAGACGGGCGCGGGCCAACACGGGGTCGCCACGGCGACCGTATGCGCAATGCTAGGGCTGCAGTGCATCGTCTATATGGGCACGGAGGACATGCGGCGCCAAGAGCCGAACGTCTTTCGGATGCGGCTCCTCGGGGCCGAGGTCCGGCCCGTCGCCGCTGGGAGCAAGACTCTGAAGGAGGCCGTTAGTGAGACCATCCGGGACTGGGTCACCAACGTGGCCGACACTCACTACATCATCGGCAGCGTCGTGGGGCCACACCCGTATCCCATGATGGTCCGTGACTTCCAGACGGTCATCGGCCGGGAGTCACGTCAGCAAATGCTGGAGACCATTGGTCGACTCCCAGACTATGCTGTGGCATGCGTGGGTGGCGGCTCTAATTCCATCGGCCTCTTTTACCCCTTCATTCCAGATGAGGACGTGCGGTTGATTGGGGTGGAAGCTGGCGGCGAAGGCTTGGAGACGGGTAAGCATGCCGCCAGTATTGGCGGAGGTCGCGTAGGAGTCCTCCACGGTTCCATGTCATACATTGTGCAGGACTCGGACGGCCAGATTCATGAGACCCACAGCATTTCGGCCGGGCTGGACTACCCAGGGGTCGGCCCTGAGCACGCTTGGCTGCGGGACACTGGCCGTGCTGAATACGTCAGCGTAACCGATGCAGATGCCGTGGCGGCATTCAAGTTGACTTGCGATCTAGAGGGCATCATCCCCGCTCTAGAGTCCTCCCATGCTGTCGCTTACACTGTTAACCGGCTTGCGCCAGGCTTGCCTCCAGAACAGACGGTCCTCACATGTCTTAGCGGGAGAGGGGACAAAGACATGGCGACTGTAATGGGGCTCGAGCTCTGACGTGTGCACCTAGCTAGCTTGTGCGAATCACGAGCAGGCCCTCGATGCTAGAATGAGCTTGCATGGCCGCCATCTGAGCGGCCATTAGCGTGCATTCTATGGCTACCAGCAGCAGTGCATCCATGCCCACTCCCCCTCCTGGCCCCAATGGCCCGGAGCGCCCGTTGATCATCGCCGTTATCGGCGGTGGAGACCCTCCCCAGCGCGCATTGGGCTTGGCGGAGGAGGTGGGCCGCGAGTTGGCCCTTCGAGGGGTTGTCGTCGTTTGCGGAGGACTCTCCGGCGTTATGGAGGCCGTGTGCCGGGGAGCCAAATCGGCAGGCGGCCGGACCATCGGCATTCTCCCCGGTAATGACTCCGCGTCCGCAAACGAATACATCGACTTTCCCATCATGACCGGCATGGGCTATGCCCGCAACGTCATCGTTGTGAAGACGGGGCGTGCCGCGATCGCTATCGACGGCGCCTATGGGACATTGTCCGAGATCGGCCATGCTCTGGGCGATGGCATACCGGTGATTGGTCTGGAGACTTGGGAGCTTCCGCGGCGGGGCGATTTGCCGTCGCAGGTCGTGCATGCATCGTCGCCTGTCGACGCGGTTGAGAAGGCCCTCGTCGCGGCTCGGGACCGCGACGCGCGAGAGCACGCGCGTCTACACTGACCATCGCGCTGAATCTTGAACCGAAGGACACACATGAGCCGCATCGCATCTATCCACGCACGAGAAATCCTCGACTCCCGCGGCCTGCCTACGATTGAAGCAATCGTCAACCTGGATGACGGCAGCTCGGGGTGGGCGGCGGTGCCGTCTGGGGCAAGCACCGGCAGTCATGAAGCTCTTGAACTGCGTGACGTGGACGATCCGCGTTTCGGTGGAAAAGGAACGTTGACTGCGGTGCGCAACGTGAATGAGCGCATCGGACCACTGCTCAAGGGGAAAGACCCGCTGGACCAGGAGGCCATCGACCAGGCCATGATCGACTTGGACGGGACACCGGATAAGTCGGTCCTCGGGGCCAATGCCATCCTCTCAGTCTCTCTGGCCAACGCACACGCCGCCGCCGCGTCCTGCAATCAGCCGCTGTATAGGTACTTGGCTGGCATGTCTGGAGCGGGGCCGGACCGAGGGAGTCTGGTTCCAACGCCTATGCTCAACGTGCTGAACGGCGGCAAGCACGCCACGGATTCCACGGACTTTCAAGAGTTCATGGTCATGCCTGTGGGATTCAGCCGTTTCAGGGAAGCGTTGCGATGCGCAGTGGAAGTCTACCAGGCACTCCGTAAGATCGTCGCCGAACGCGGCATGTCCACTAATGTGGGGGATGAGGGTGGCGTCGCGCCGTCGCTGCCCACGAACGAGGCTGCGGTCGAGTTACTCATACAAGCCATTGCGCAAGCTGGCTACGAGCCGGGGAAGCAATGCTTGCTGGCCCTCGACCCGGCCGCCAGCGAGTTCTACGAGAATGGCAGATACGTGCTGCGACGCGAGGGTACTAGGCTCAGCAGCGCTGAGATGGTTGACTACTATGCGCGCTGGGTGGACAAATACCCCATCGCGAGCATCGAGGACGGCCTCGCCGAGGACGACTGGGAAGGCTGGAAACTGCTCACGGAAAAGCTGGGCGGCCGCATCCAGCTCGTGGGCGATGACTTGTTCACCACGAATACTCAGCGTATTGAGCAGGGCATCGATTCAGGGGCTGCCAACGCCGTTCTCATCAAACTGAACCAGATCGGCTCCCTAACCGAGACTTTGGCGGCGATCGATATGACGCAAAAGGCGGGATGGAACACGGTCATTAGCCACCGCTCTGGCGAAACCGAAGACACTACCATCGCGGACCTGGCTGTGGCTGTGGGTTCAGGTCAGATCAAGACGGGCGCGCCGGCCCGGAGCGAGCGTGTCGCCAAGTACAACCGGCTTCTGCGCATTGAGGACGAGCTCGCTGGCGGGGCGCGCTACGCTGGCATGATGCCGTTCTTGAAGTTTGGTACTTGAAATGATACGGACTTGAGTAATGTGAGCAGCGTGTCTGCGGATCTAAATTCACAACGAAGCGGGAGGAGGCATATCGGCATGGCGACGCGAATAGGCATCAATGGATTTGGCCGCATCGGACGACAGGTGCTGCGCGCGACATTAGAGCGACACCCGGAGGAGTTGGAAGTCGTCGCGGTGAACGACTTAGCAGACAACGGAACCAATGCCCACCTGTTCAAATATGACACCAACTATGGCGCCTTTCCTGGAACTGTGAAAGCCACGGATGGTGCCATTGAGGTCGACGGGAATCGAATCAGGTCCTTATCCGAGCGTGACCCCGCCAAATTACCGTGGGGAGACCTCGGGGTGGACGTGGTGATAGAGTCGACCGGCATATTCACGGATGCGGAGAAAGCCGCTGCCCACATCGAAGGCGGCGCCAAGAAGGTTATCATCTCAGCCCCTGCGACCAAGGAAGACAAGACCTTGGTATTGGGGGTGAACGCGGATGAGTACGATCCGGCGAAGCATCACATCGTCTCCAATGCCTCTTGCACTACCAACTGCTTCGCTCCCATGGTCAAAGTGCTGCACGACACGTTTGGCGTGAAGCACGGACTCATGACGACTGTTCATGCCTACACCAACGACCAGCAAATCCTGGACCAGGTACACAAGGACCTGCGGCGGGCCCGGGCGGCTGCTCAGAACATCATCCCCACCAGCACTGGGGCCGCCAAGGTAGTCGGTGTCGTAATCCCAGAGTTGAACGGCAGGCTTCACGGAACGGCGCTGCGTGTTCCCGTTCCAACCGGCTCCATCACGGACTTCACCGCCGACCTCCGAAGGGAGGTGACCGTGGAGGAAGTGAATGAGGCATTCCGGGAGGCGTCAGAGGGCCCCTTGAAGGGCATCATCGCCTACACGGAAGATCCCATCGTGAGCAGCGACATCAAGATGAACCCGGCCAGCTGCATCTTCGACAGCCTCTCCACGCTAGTGATGCAGGGCAACATGGTGAAGGTGTTCGGTTGGTATGACAACGAATGGGGCTACTCGTGCCGCACGTCCGATCTGGCGGCATTCATGGGTCAGAAAGGGTTGTAAGAGGACTGTAGGCCGTGGAATTGGCGAGAGGTTGTCGGGAGTTGGCCCTGAGCTGCATGCAGGTTGGGCAGCGGCAGCGCTGTCGGTCTGCGGTTTGCGGCCGGCTTTCTATGGCTGGTCGCTTTTCAGCCCACGGACTTGCCTAGACGGACGGATTCGGCGGGCGTTTGCGGTCGAGGCCGTAGCCGCTCGGCCATGAGCGTAGGAGGCGTGAACTTCCGTGGGACATTTAGAGCAGGCCGCGATCGATTTCATCCGGTCAGTCTATAGTGCCATCGGTTGGCCCGGGGTGGTGGTGCTCATGATCATAGAGAGCGCGGCTATTCCCCTGCCCAGTGAGATCATCATGCCCTTTGCGGCCTGGTTCCTGATAGTGGACAAAGGGCTCGGGCCCGAGTGGCTGTTCCTTTTGGCCTTTCTCGGGGCCTTGGGCAACCTGGTGGGCGCGCTGCTGTTGTATTGGGTGGGCCTGGTTGGTGCGCGACCGTTGGTGGAGCGCTACGGACGATATGTGTTCATGACGCCCCATGACCTGACACGGGCGGAGCGGTGGTTTACGCGATATGGCGAGATCGCGGTCTTCGTCTCTAGGCTCCTGCCGGTGGCCAGGACTTTTATAAGCTTGCCTGCCGGGACTGCCCGCATGAATATTGCGCGGTTTTCCCTGTTCACCCTCGTTGGGTCTTTTCCCTTCGCCCTCGCGTTCGCCTACGCGGGCTATCTCCTGGGCCAGAATTGGGACCAGATCGAAAAGCATGGCAACATCATCAATGTGTTGATTGCCGCGCTTATCATCGCCGCCATCGGCTGGTTTCTATGGCGGCGGATGTTGTCGAAAGGCCGCAAAGTTTCATCAGGTGGTCAAGGTCCCGTTGGGTGAAGGCTTGGCCTCTTCAGGAAGGTCTATTGCATGGCGGGAAACGCGGAGAGGGCCGAGGTCTCCGGCTGATCAACTCTGAGCGCTTCGAATTTTGCCCTTCAGAGGGCAAGGCGCGGCATCGCGAGCCATCGCTTGGCACACGTACCTGAGACTCGCTTTGATGATGGACCGTTCGCCTCTACTCAGCACATCCATTGGCTGGCTCATCCTGACGCGCCTGTAAGACACGCCCCAGCTATGTAAGCCAATTTGCTCTGACGGAGCGTATAGGACTACGTGTGCCCTGTCGATGGCTGGGTACAATGAGCACCGCAATGCATTCCTCTCCTGCTAAGCCCGTTAACGCCAAGAGTCCTCCATCGTTGACCTCTCGTGGCCGCCTCCTGTCCAAGGCTAGCCTCACGGCTGCACTGCCCTTGCTCATTGTGGTCATTGCACTGACTCTCCGTCTTTACGGCATCAATTGGGACGACGGCAATTTCTACCATCCGGACGAGCGCTCTCTCCTCATGCGGGCGGAGTGCATGCAAAGCGTGCTAGCGAACGCCCCTGGCTGGCAGAGTTGCATTGACCAGAGCTTTCCCACGCCAACGCCTGGACTGCCGTCCCTGAGCACTTTCTTCAACAAGAACGCCAGTCCCCTCAACCCACATTGGTTCCCTCTCGGCAGCATTCTCATTTACCTGCTGGTCGGGGTGCGTTCCCTCTTGGGTTTCTTCAGCCGGCAGGTAGGGTTATTTGATCTGGCCATGGCAGGCAGAACGATGACAGCCCTAGCCAGCACCGGCTCCGTGCTGCTCATGTATTTCTTGGGCAAACGCCTTTTCGGCCGCCCCGTGGGTCTTCTTGCCTCCGGCCTGCTCGCGGTGACGGTCATCGACATTCAGCTGGCGCATTTTTACCGTCCGGAGCCGTTCATTATCCTGCTCGCCCTGGCGGCCTTCTGGTGGATGCTGAATGTATTGGAGCGTGGGCGCTTGCGTGACCATGTGGTCCTGGGCCTAGTAGTAGGCCTCAGCTTCGCGTTCAAGCCGACGAGCCTTCCGTTGGTTGCTCCTCTGCTGATCACGTACGGAGTTCTGGGGTGGCGGCGCTGGCGGTTGGATAGGGGAATAGCGCCCGCCGCCGGTCTCGTAGCCACCGGTGCGAAGGCGCTCTTTGCTGGCCTCATAGCGTTTGGGACCTTTGCTTTGCTGGAGCCGTACGCCCTGCTGGACTTCCACCAGTTCGTCAGCGATTTGCTGTGGGAGACATCGATCGCCCATACCGCGGGCCTCGTGCCGTATACCGTCCAATACGTGGGCGTGCCCACGAATGGCTGGTACGAAATCCGGCAGTCGGCCGTCTGGGCGCTTGGGCTGCCTCTAGGCGTTGTCGCATGGGGCGGGCTGGCGGTGACGTTGGTGGCGAATTTCCGGCGGCGCCACATCGGCGAGCTGCTTCTGCTGGCATGGGTGGTCGTCACCTTAGCGACCATCGTCGGATTCCAGGCCAAGTTCCTTCGTTATGTCGCGCCTGTACTACCAGTGCTAGTGCTGCTGGGTAGCCGGTGGCTTATCGCCAGTTACGACCGCGCACGTGTGAACTCGCGTTTGCTTGCTGGCGCTGTTTTGGCCTTGACTATCTTCGTCATCGCTGCCACGGCCTTTTATGCGCTGGCCTTCGCCGCCTCCTATCGGCACCTGCACCCGGCGGTTCAGGCATCTGATTGGATGAATGCCCATGTGGCGCCTGGCTCGGTGGTTCTCACCGACAACAGCTGGGACGAAGGCTTTCCCAATTTGGGCAACTTCGCCGTCCAGCAGTTGCCCATGTACGACAGCGATACCCTCGCCAAGGTGCAAACTGTTGCACAGGACCTTGCCCAGGGCAATTACATTATGGCTTACAGCAACCGGGTTTGGGGCAGTATCGCCAGGTTGCCGCAGCGCTATCCCTACAGCGCCGCCTACTATCAGGCGCTTTTTTCCGGCCGCCTGGGCTATCAGTTGGTCGCCGCTTTCGCCCGCTATCCCTCGCTCGCCGGAGTGACCTTCGTCAACGATCCGTTTACACGCGCGGGTGTGCCTAAGCCCAAGCAGTTGCCGGGGGTGACTACCGGCCCCCTGACCCTGAATCTGGGCTATGCCGATGAGAATGTCATCGATTACGACCGGCCGCTGGTGTTGGTCTGGAAAAACACCGGACACCTATCCGCAGACCAGATTGCGGCGATCATGTTGCAGGGCAGCGCCACGGCTCAGCCCCAGACCGCCATGCTCAGCCCAACCGCTCTGGCACAGCAACAGGCGGGTGGCACCTGGACGTCCATTTTTCACGCGGGTGGGTTGAATGGCGCTGTCCCATGGCTGGTCTGGCTGGTGGTGGTTGAAGTCGTGTATCTGGCCACGCTCCCTCTGGCGGTCCGGCTGTTCCGCTGGCTGCCGGATCGAGGGGTCGTGCTTGCGCGCCCTCTCGGGCTGCTCCTCGTGGCCTGGTTGGTCTGGCTTGGGGCCAGCACAGGTGTTTGGACCTTCAGCCGCGCCAGCATCGCCCTGGCGATCGGGTTGGTGGCAGTGGCCTCGGCGGCGGTTTTCTATCGCAGTCGGCATTCCATGATCGCCTGGGCCCGCCGCCATTGGCGATACCTCCTTACGCTGGAAACGCTCTTCATCGTTGCTTTCCTCGTCTTCGTGCTCATTCGCGCCGCCAATCCGGACCTCTGGCACCCGTACCGAGGCGGTGAGAAACCGATGGACTTGTCGTTCCTGACGGCCGTCGTGAAGTCCACCACCTTCCCGCCGTATGACCCCTGGTATGCCGGGGGCTACATCAACTATTACTACTTCGGGTTTGTGATTGTCGGGAGCCTCGTCAAGCTTACCGGCATAGTCCCTCAAATCTCCTATAACTTGGCAGTCCCTCTGCTGTTTGCCCTAACATTAACCGGAGCCTTTTCTGTGGGATTCAACCTGGTTGAATCCCTGAGGCGCCGGCGCCCGCACCTCGGCGTAGGGTCGGCCGTGGCAGCCGGACTTGCGGCGGCCTTGCTGGTTGCGGTGCTGGCTAACGTGGACGGTGCTGTCCAATTGCTGCAGGGCGCAGCCCGGACCCTCACGGGAGGGTCCTTTGGCCAGTTCGATTACTGGCGCAGCAGTCGCATGATATCTACCGGGTTCGCCATAACCGAGTTTCCGTTTTGGACGTTCCTTTTTGCCGACCTGCATGCGCACCTCATGTCGTTGCCCTTTCAGGTGTTGGTGCTTGGCCTGCTCGTCAACGTAGTCATCGGCGCTCGGTCGCCGGTTTCTTTGTGGACGCGCCTGCCCACCATCATTGTTGCTGCTTGGGTGGTAGGGGCTCTCGCGGCCATTAACACTTGGGACGTGCCTGCCTACACACTGCTGTCCCTGGCGGCCCTGGCCGTTCTTGCAGCCGTCAGATGCGGCCGCAGCCATGGAACGGCCGTACGGTGGTGGTTACTGTGGTCGGCAGTGTTTGGCGTCCTGCTTTATGTACTTTGGCTGCCCTTCCACCAGCACTTCGCCATGCCCTTCTCAGGTCTGAAGCTCAGCCAGTGGCGCACCCCGCTATGGCAGTACCTCGCTATCCATGCGCTCCTGCTGTTCTTGGGGGGAAGCTGGCTCGCGTATGAGTGCTGGCAACGCTTTTTTCGGACGCGCCGCCTGTCCTCTTCCGTCGGTGCGGCTCCCATAAGCGAGAAGGAGATTGCCCCAGCGCCTCGCCCCGACCTGCGTCGTGCCCGTACCCGTGTGGCCGCCGGGCTCTTGCTGGTCATGGCGTTGGTCTGGTTCCTAGTGCCCGCTCTCCGGCAATGGACCACGGCTGCCATGCTCGCCGGTTTCCTCGCCATGGCGATAGCCCTGGCGCTTTGGTGGCTGGCGCGGAGGGATCACGCAGACGCGCCAGTGCAAATACTGGTCCTTTCCTTTCTGGCCATGGCCTTCTGCATTGGCATTGGCGTCGATGTCGTGACTCTCGGCAACGACATCGATCGCATGAACACGGTGTTCAAGCTGTACATGAATGCTTGGGTGCTCTACGGCATCGCCGGAGGCGTCGGCCTGTGGCAGCTTTGGGCTTCGGGCGCCTTACGGTGGCGATTTGCCGGACGTTTCCGCGTATTGCCCGCTGCCTGGACCGGTGCGTTCGTTCTGCTGGTATTGGCGTGCGGGGTCTTCCCTATTCTGGGCACACGCGCGCGGCTGGCAGACAGGTTCAGCACCAACCTTCCGCTCACGTTGAACGGCACGGCCTATCAACAAGTCGCCGTCTACAACGACCCAGGGCCCAGTCCTGGGGAGGGAGGCTCCTACCCTCTTCGCTATGATGCGCAAGCTCTCCAATACATCCGTGAACATGTCCAGGGTAGCCCCGTGTTCTTGGAAGCCGTTACTGACCAGTACCGCTGGACGCCGCGGGTGGCGGTGTACACCGGCTTACCAGTTGTCGTCGGCTGGGAATGGCACGAGATCCAGCAACGTGGCACTAGCGACGGCGGTGCTAACGTGGCAAGCCGAGTGAAGGACGTCCAGACGGCCTACAACACGACGGACGTGACCCAGTTTTGGAGCATCATCCGGAAGTACGGAGTCCGATATGTCTATGTTGGCCCTACGGAGCGTTTGTACTACAGCCCGGCTGGCATTGCCAAGTTTGACCGCCTTCTCGGTCAAGGGCTCGATCTCTACTACTCCAATGCTGAGGTCAAGATCTATCGCGTAGTGGGTGCATCCTGATATCCGAGACCCCTTATGCAAAAGGGGGACGACGGTGGCCTCTGAAGGCCCTATACGTCACGTCAAACTGGTTTTGAGCGGCGTCGCGGATTGAATTTGCCCGCTTCCCCTACTCATGCTAGCCTACGAGCGCGCTGACGCTCGGCACTCTTCTCACTCAGGGAGCGTCCTTGATGGCTGAAACGGTCGCATTTGTCCGCGATATCCTGCTCAGCATCTGGCTTGCGGCCGGCATCTTTCTGTCCCTGTTATTAATCCTGTTGGCGCTGCTCCTCTTCTTCGTAGTCCGTAGCTTGCTCAAATCGGTCACTCGTATCGTCAACGACGTCGGAGAGTTTTCTGACTTGACCGTCGAAAACCTGGTGACGCCCTTGCGGGAAGGCGTTTCCTTCTCCACGGCTGTGGGAAATGCTTTCGGCTTTGTGACGGGCTTCCTGTCAGGCCTTCGGGGCGAGCGCAGGCTCGCGCGCGACCAGGGGGACGGCAGGGGCAGACCGGTCCGTGACCGGCGAAGGGAGCGTAGCCGGAGACGCCGAGGCTGAAGCCGTCAGGCGCTGTTCTCCAAGGCAAAGCGCGGGTAGGAGCCGAACACCCTGAAGGAGGACACCATCTCCTTCACCTCCGCCAACGCCATGCTTACCTTGGGGTCTTCCCGGTGTCCCTCTAGGTCCAGCAAAAAGTAGTAGCGGCCCAGCCCCATTCGCGTGGGCCTGGACTCAACTTTGGTCAGATTGATGTTGGCCTCCGCGAACACCCCCATGACCCGGTAGAGCTGCCCAGGCTTGTCCTCCTCAAAGGAAAAGCAGATGGAGGTCTTGTCGTCTCCAGTGGGCTCGGAATCCGTCTTTCCCAGCACAACGAAACGCGTGACGTTGTTGGAATGGTCTTGGATGCCTTCCGCCAGCAGGTCCGCGCCGTAGATTTGGGCAGCGCGGCGGGGAGCGATGGCTGCCGCCGGCTCGGGCCCGTTCAGGGCTTGCTCCACCGCGGCGGCGGTGCTCAGCGCTGCGGCCACTTCTACGTAGGGCAGTTCACGCTGGAGGAACCCCTGGCACTGGCCTAATGCCTGCGGGTGTGAGTACACCATTCGGATGTCCGACAGTCTGGTCCCCGGTTTCGCCATCAAGTTGTGGACGATAGGTATCGCCAGCTCTCGCCGAACGTGCAGTCCTGGCTCATGGATGAGGAGGTCCAGCGTGTCCGGCACGGCGCCCTGCAGGCTATTCTCGATAGGCGTGACAGCCTCGTCGGCGTCCCCAGTGAGGACAGCGCGCGCCGTTGCCGTGATGGTGGGGAAGGCGACAAGCTCCGCGTCTGGACTGTAGCTGCGCGCCGCCTCTTCGGAGAACGTCCCCGCAGGACCCAGGAACGCTAAGCGCTCGCCCATCGTTATGCGCCCCCCGTCAAGGCTCGCCATAGCTCGTCCTCCTTCTCGGGCGGGGTAATGGCTATCACCTCATCGTCCGGTTCCAAGCGCAAGCCATCGCCTACGGCCCGCACCTCTCCCTGCTTGCTAACCACGGCCGCGACCGTGGTACCGGCTGGCAGGACTGCCAACGGCATGGCCTGCCCCACGGCAGGGGAGTCCGCTGGTACTCGCACGGAGACCACGCGTCTACTGGCCCCTTGGAGGGGCAACAAGTGCACGAGGCTTGCGGGCAATTCCTCTTGAATGTGAGAGAGGATAAGCTCCGTTGCGCTGATGGTGACATCCACGCCCAGCGAGCGAAACAAGGGGACGTGTGCCGGATCGTTTACCACCGCGATAGTCCTGGGAACGCTGAAGGACCACTTGGCGACTTGGCAGGCGACCAGATTCGTAGCATCTGAGCCGGTCGTCGCGATTAGCAAATCGCACCGGCGGGCGCCTGCTTCAAGTTGTACGGTCGGTTCGGTCCCGTCACTTGCTATGACGATATTGCCGAACTCCTCGCTGGCGGCATCGCTCCGTTGGGAATCGCGCTCAATCGCCACAACCTCGTTGTTGGTGGCAAGGAGAGCGCGCGTCAGGTAAAAGCCAATCTTTCCACAGCCGACAATGATCACGTACATGCCCTATTGCTGCTCCAGCGCTTCGATGACCATGTATGACATGAGCTGGGTGGGGCTCACCGCCCGAAGCCCCATCTCCTCGTACATCTCTCGCCGGATGGGATCATTGATGCGGCAGACGATGTTCTTGATCCCGAAAGTGACCTGAGCGCACTGGGCGCTGAGCGCATTCACCGTGTCTTGGGCGGTGAGGGCAATGAACGAGTCCATCCCTTCTATGCCGGCCCGTCGCAGACTTTCGCTGGAAGTACCGTCCGCCACCAGCATGCGTAGGCCTTCTTGCTCCGACAGCCGGCGGAAGTTCTCCTGATCGATGTCTAGGACCGTTACTGTGTCCCCACGGTCAACCAAGGTTTTTGCCACCATGGCGCCTAGCCGGCCGCAGCCCACGATCATCACCCTACGCGCCATTTGTGCTCCGCCCGTCGCGGTTTGCCGCGGCCTGCTTTTCCCTAAAGACCAATACGCGGCATGGGCTATGTTTGAGTAAGTAGGGTACTAATTCTCCGAGGGCCGGAGTCCCATAGTCCTCGACGTACGGCATGGCCGTCACGAGCAGATCAACCCTGCGCTCCTCCGCCTCGCGCACCGTTGCCGGACCGATCCCTCGGGCCTGCAGTATCTCCCCCTCCACCCTGCACTTGTGGATCTTGCCTATTTCTTCCATACGTTGAAGGACCTGCTCTCCTCGCATCGTCTCCACTGGGACTTCCGCGTCAAGAGGAAGGCTCCTGGGCATGGCGATGACATAGAGTACCAGGACGGTGCCCTTGGAAGGGCGCACCAGATCACAGGCCATCTCCACGGCCTCATCGTCGAGGGGGATTCCGGTCACAGGCACCAAAGCTGTTGCCGGTCTTATGGCCAAGGCAAACATACCTCGTGGATGTCAGGGCTCAACCGGTCTATCGTCGGCCTAGCCGTTCCAGGATATCTTCTGGTCCGGCAATCACCACCTGATCACCCGCATGTATCGTCTCGTCCTTTGAAGGTGAGAGTATAGGCTCTCGGCCACGTCGTATGGCGATGACTGCTGCGCCGTATTTGTCACGGGCGGTGCTGAACCCCGCTTGCTCCAGTGTCAGGCCCACCATTTCTGGCGAGATGTTGACCTTGCTGAAGCCGAAATCGCTAGTCAGTTCCATATACTCCAGCACTTCTCGCTGGAAAAGGCTGTGCGCCGTCCGTACGCCCGTCTCCTGCTCTGGATACACCACACGGTCAGCCCCCACTGCCTGTAACGTCTTTCCATGGAGCTCGGTCGTGGCCCGGGCGATCACTTGGGGCAGGCCAAACTGCTGCTTGAGGAGGACCGTGGTCAGGACGCTGGACTGTATATCCGTGCCTATGGCTACCACTGCCGTGTCGAAGTTACGGATGCCCACTTCATCCAAGAACTCAGGTGAAGTGGAATCCCCGGTCACGGAATATGACACCTGACCCATTAGGCGTTGGGTGAGGTTTTCGTCCCGGTCGACTACAAGGACGTCATGGCCGATCCGGTACAGCTCTTGTGCCAGACTTGTGCCGAAGCGGCCCACTCCAATCACAGCTACCTGGTGTGGCATGACGACCTCAAACTAGCCAATTCTAACCCGCTCCTCCGCAAACCGGTACACTGCTCGCCGCTCGCGGAGCGCCAACCCTAAAGCTATGGTCAATGGACCCAGCCTGCCTAGATACATAGTCAGTATGATTAGAAGTTTACCTGGATCAGTCAGTTGGGCAGTAATGCCTCTGGACAGCCCGACCGTCCCGAAGGCCGATACGGTCTCGAAAAGCAAATCAAGGAAGCTGAACTTACCGGATTGCAGGTGAGCGCTTTCCGCGCCCGCCAGCGCGACCAAAATCGCGAACAGCACCAGAGCGGCCAGCAGGACGACCGATATGGCTCGGATGACTTGCGCATACGCCAATTGGCGCCTAGCGAACTCCGCCCGCTCCCTTCCCCGCACGGAAGCGATCCCAGCTACGATCAGGATCATGGCCGTGTTGACCTTGATTCCCCCCGCCGTCGACCCAGACACGCCGCCGACGAACATGAGCAGCAAGAAAGCGAAGCTATCCCCCAGCCGGGTTGCGGAAAAGTTGATGCTATTGAAGCCTGCGGTCCTGGCGGTTACGGACTGAAACAGAGCATTGATCACTTTGCCTGTGATGCTCATCGATCCCAACGTCGCAGGGTTACTCCATTCGAAGGCCAGCACAATGAATACCCCGAGCAGCCACAGCGAGACGGAGCCAATGACCACCAAACGCGTGTCGAGGGTCCAACGCGAAGGACGTCTGGTCCTGACAAGCTCCGCCACTACTGGGAAGCTGATGCCTCCCAACACGATGAGCGCGGCTATGCTGAGTAGCAGCACGTAGTCGCCTTGAAAGCCGACCAGGCTGTCTGATCTCTTGAAGACGTCAAATCCCGCGTTATTGAACGCTGAAATCGAATGAAAGAGCGCGTACCAAGCCGCGGTGCGCAGGGGGTAACGGAATATGAACTGGCTGAAGAGCACCGCGAAGCCAATGGCCTGCGTTGCCACCACGAATAACACCACGTACCTGCTCACGTTAAGGACGGTACCCAGCGATGGCCCGGGCATCGTCTCCCGAATAACCAGACGCTGATTCAGCGTAATGGGCCGTCCAATGAGGGAGATGACGACAATGCCGGCGGTGGTGATTCCCAGTCCTCCGAAGAACATGAGGACTGCGATCACAGCCTGTCCGAAGCCCGTCCAATATGTGCCCGTGTGCACGACGGCCAGTCCGGTCACGCATACCGCTGACGTCGCGGTGAAAAGCGCGGTGACTGGTGGAGCACTGCCACTTGGGACCGAGGCGATCGGCAGCATCAGCGCGCCCGTGCCTGCGGCGATTAGTAACAGGAAGCCGAGCGTCAGCGTGAGGAGCGCTGATGTCGAGGTGGGGATGATGAACCGCCGCCGCCGATGGGGACGGATACGCACGGGCTTCAGTTCCCGTTGCCGCGGCCTGCGTACGATCCGATCGCCAAGGCGCCTGTGCCGGTCTCCGTTTGTCATGCCCGGCTCCTCTGGGCTGTGGACATACGTTGAGAGGAACAGCGCGTTGATCGTTTTTCTCGACTACGGAGGGCGGGCAAAACGGCTCCGATTGGCCCAAGTCTACCGGGATGCCGTGACAACGGCAGCAGGGCCGTAGACAACCGCGCGGCATTCTAAGGCCCTCTCAAGGGGGTGTCAACGCACCTTGGCACGTCCCTTGCGCTGCATCTTTGTCTCGCTCGCGGCCTCTATGTTACACTGGCCGGTGTCGCTGACACATTCAGCCGCTGGGATTGTTGAGCCCGGCGGAAATCTCTTAGACCAACGGAAAGGCAGGCCACATGGTAGAGCAAGCATCGGCTCCTGCTGTAACAGAGGGGCTGGAAAGCCCTGCGCAACAGGCAGGTGAACCACTGAGCATGAAATCGTTGTTGGAGGCTGGCGTCCACTTCGGGCACCAGACCCACCGGTGGAACCCGCGAATGCGGCGGTTCATTTTCGCTCAGCGGAATGGCATTCACATCGTAGACCTTCAACAGACCATGGACCTGCTCCAGCAGGCGTGCAACTTCGTCACCGAGGTCGCGGGGCAGGGCCGCAAGATTTTGATGGTAGGCACTAAGAAGCAGGCCCAAGACGCGATCAGGGAAGAGGCAGCCCGTGGCGGCCAGTTCTATATCAACCAGCGGTGGCTGGGCGGCACGCTCACGAATTTTTCTACCATCCAGTCCCGTATCGACTACTTGGTGCGCCTGGAAGAGCGGCACGCGAAGGGTGAGTTTCTGCGCCTCCCCAAGAAGGAAGCGTTGAAGCTCGAGGCGCTCATGGGAAAGATGAACCGGTACCTGGGCGGCATCAAGGAGATGACCACGCTGCCTGGTGCATTATTCGTTGTGGATGTGGGCCGTGAAAAGATTGCCGTAGCCGAAGCGCGCCGCATGGGGGTTCCCATCGTCGCCCTGGTCGATACGGATTGTGACCCAGACCTTATCGACTGGCCCATACCTGGCAATGATGACGCCATTAGGTCTATCCGGCTTATTTCCAGCTACGTTGCCAGTGCTGCCATCGACGGTCACAATCAGTGGTTGGCGAACCGGGGCGGCTATAGCGAGGTTGAGGACGAACGGGCTACACCGGAAGAAGACGGCACGGCCGACGCCGAGGCCTAACCTCGGCAGCAACTGCTGCGAAGCTTATATCCATACGAGGTAATCGAGTGCAGGTCTCGACTGAAGCAATTCGCGCCCTCAGGGAACGCACAGGCGCTGGCATTATGGACTCCAAGCGTGCCTTGGAAGCGGCTGGTGGTGATATCGACAAGGCCGAAGAGGCATTGCGCGCCAAGGGCATCGCCAAGGCCGCGTCCAAGGCCGACAGGGTCACGGCCGAAGGTGTCATCGACTCCTATGTGCACGCAGGGAGCCGCATTGGCGCCATGGTGGAGTTGAACTGTGAGACGGACTTCGTGGCACGCACACCCGATTTTCAAGAGCTGGCCCACAACATTGCCATGCAGGTCGCGGCCATGAGCCCACTCTACTTAGACGAAGCGGACATGGCGCCCGAGGAAAAGCGGAAGCCGGAGGAGGTCTGCTTGCTCAGGCAGGCCTTCATTAAGGATTCTGGAAAGACCATCAACGACCTTATCATGGATGTTCGAGCACGGGTCGGTGAGAACATCCGAGTAAGCCGTTTTGTAAGGTTCAGCTTGGGTGAATAGTCCGTAACGGGGGCATTGATGTCCGCTACGTACGGACGCGCAGTATTGAAGCTCAGCGGTGAGTCTCTCCGAGGCGACAGGCCATTTGGAATTGACTGGTCCGTCTTGGACTATCTGGCCGTTGAGATCAAGGGCGCCGTCAACATGGGCGTTCAATTGTGTCTGGTCGTCGGTGGCGGCAACATCTGGCGTGGTGTTGAAGCTGCGAGCGAAGGGATGGACCGCGCTACCGCGGACTACGCCGGAATGCTAGCGACCGTCATTAATGCTTTAGCTCTTCAAGATGCACTAGAGCGGCACGGAATTATCACCCGCACTCAATCGGCCGTGGACATTCGAGCTGTCGCGGAGCCGTATATCTACCGGCGGGCCCTACGCCACCTAGAGAAGGGGCGTGTGGTCATTTTTGCCGCTGGCACCGGCAGCCCCTATATGACTACGGATACGACAGCGGCGCTGCGGGCCACAGAGATGCACGCCGATCTCCTCCTCATGGCCAAGAACAAGGTGGACGGTGTCTATGACTCCGATCCTAGAAAGAACCCGGCCGCCAAGAAATTCGAAGAGATCGACCATCTGGAGTTGGTGACCCAGCGCTTGGAGGTCATGGACACAACTGCGCTCTCCTTGTGCATGGAGAACAGCCTGCCCATACGAGTCTTCGACGTTTTCCAGCCGGGTAGTATTGGCCGCATTTTGCAGGGGGAGAGCCTTGGCACCTTGGTTACCGCTAAATCGCCCGCCGCTAACCGTACATGACACGAATAAGCAGTCCTGTGCCACAACGGGGGTCTTAGGCAGAGAGGTCCGACCATGGCTGAGCAAAGTGACATAGATGAAATTTTGCGGGACGTCGAAGAACGAATGCGGAAGTCTGTCGACGTTCTTAAGCACGAGGCTGATTCCATTCGCACCGGCAGGGCGAACCCGAACATGCTTGATGCTATTAAAGTGGACTACTACGGCACGGTAATGCCGCTCAAGCAGCTTGCTACCGTTTCGGCCCCCGAGCCCCGCTTGCTGACGGTACAACCCTTTGATAGGAATGCGGTCAAGGCAATTGAGAAAGAGTTGCTGAAGGCGGATCTGGGTCTGACGCCCAACGTGGACGGCAGTATTATCCGGCTTGCCATCCCTCCAATGACTCAAGAACGCAGGCAGGAGATGGTGAAGCGGTTGAAGCGCATGCGCGAGGAGACCCACGTCGCTATTCGCAATGTGCGCCGGGATTGCCTAGAGCAGTTTCGCACAATGGAGAAAAACAAGGAGATTTCCGAAGACGACCTCCGCCGCTATCAGGAGCGATTGCAGAAAATCACGGATGAGCACATCAGCCAGGCTGACCAGGTCAGTGCAAGGAAAGAAGCTGACCTAATGGAGGTCTAACTGACAATGGCCCTGGAGGCATCCTGCGTTCAGCAATCTGGGGAACCCAAGGGGCCACCTCCCCGTCACGTTGCCATCATCATGGATGGCAACGGTCGTTGGGCGCAAGGCCGGGGCATGCCCCGCCTGGCCGGGCACCGTGCCGGCACCGAAAACATACGACGTGTCCTCCAGACGTTTGCCGAAGTAGGCGTCGGCTATGTCACCCTCTACGCGTTTTCCACCGAGAACTGGGGCCGCCCCCGGACGGAAGTGGACGGATTACTGCAACTACTCCAGGGCATCATCCACCATGAGGTCGAGGCGCTTCATCGGGATTACGTACGCATACGGCA
>JBJKQC010000299.1:0-11990 GCA_046705745.1 Dehalococcoidia bacterium | reverse complement strand
CGACAGGTAATCTCGATACGCAGACCAGCATCGAGATCATGGCCATGCTCCAGCAGCTGAACCGGGAACGTGGGTTGACCGTCGTCATTGTCACCCACGAGCCCGACATCGCCGCTTACACCCGCCGCATCATCTCCATACGTGATGGGCTGGTTGTTCACGACGAACAGGTAGCCTCACCGAGACAAGCCATGAGCCTTGCCAGCGTGAAGGAGCTGCAAGCATGAGCATCCGCGCGGTCTTATCGACAGCCTGGTTTTCCATCGGCGCAAACAAACTGCGGTCATCCCTCACGCTGCTGGGGATTGTCATCGGCGTCAGCGCGGTCATCTCCCTCATGGCCGTCGGCAGCGGCACCCAAAAGTCGATCATCCAGCGCATTGAATCGCTGGGTACGAACTTGCTCTATGTCACCCCTGTTCGAACGTCGGGGTCAAGCCAAGCAAATTTGACGCTCCAAGACGCCTATGCCTTGGTCGACCCGGTCTATGCCCCTGATGTGAAAGCGGTGGCCCCCGAACTCGACACGTCAGCAGCGATCACATTTCAAGGTCAGCAAACGTTTGGGCAAGTCTTGGGGGTAACGCCTGAGTTCTTGGGCGTGCGCAACTACACCATGGCCAGCGGCATTTTCATTTCACCGGCGCACGTGCTGGACCATTCCAATGTAGTCGTGCTTGGTGCTCAGGAAGCAAGCAATCTGTTCGGCACTCGGGACCCAGTTGGCTCCCAGATACGCCTGAACGGACAGGCGTTCACGGTCATAGGCTTGCTTCAAAGCAAAGGCGCCACGGCCTTGGGGAATCAGGACTCCGTTGTCCTCATCCCCATCACTACCGCATATTACTACCTTTCCTCCAGCAGGACGACGCAAGGGGACGTTAACGTCAGCAGCATCAATGTCGAGGCGGTCAGCAGTTCTGCCGTAAACAAAGCCCAGCAAGAGATAACCACCATACTGCGCCTGAGGCACGAGATCACGACTCAGGACGATTTCACGGTAACTAACCAGCAGGACACAACCAATACCCTCCAGTCGACGGCGAATTCCTTCGCTGTGTTCCTAGGTGCCATCGCCGGCATCTCGTTGATCGTGGGCGGCATCGGCATCATGAACATCATGCTCGTCTCTGTCACAGAACGCACCCGTGAAATCGGCGTACGTAAGGCCGTCGGCGCCAAGCGGCGGGACATCCTTCTTCAGTTTGTCTCCGAAGCAACTCTCCTCAGTCTCACAGGGGGCATTATTGGAGTGGGGGGCGGATACCTGGGGTCTCACCTACTCAACGGTCGGACCATTGGCGGGACGGCGCTGGATACGTCGTTCAGTTGGGATGTTGCTATTTTGGCCTTGGCGGTATCCGCGGCAATCGGCCTTTTCTTTGGCATATACCCTGCCATGCGCGCGGCGGCGCTGCATCCCATCGAAGCTCTCCGGTACGGCTAGCCCGGTCCAGCACGTCCCCTTCGTCGGTCGCTGAGCGACCGATTTCCATTCCGCCCAGAGGCCACTAGCCCCTGGCGCAGAAGATGACGTCAGTTTTTCAGCAACAAATCAGGATTAATACCGTTGGCAGCGGTCTTTTAAGACTAGCTAGAATTGCCTAGTAACTACGACTACTATCTTCCGCCTAGGCACTCCTTAGCTGCCAGGGGCCCCATCCCTCTCTCCCCGCCCCCAACAAGTAGCGGCCAAACACGTTTCAGTGGTTAAGGCGGGTTGTACATGCTTTGCATCCACGAGAACCGCTGTGACATCTGAACCCGAGCTGTCAACCAACGGCCACGGCACCGAAGGCACCGAAACGGCACTTGTCGCATTGTACGAGACCTGCTACGAGCGGGTAGCGCGTTATATTGCGCTGCGCATAGGCTGGACCCATGATGCGGACGATCTGGCGAGCGAGGTTTTCGTCCGTGCCCTACGGAACGCTGCCTCTTATCAGGACACCGGCAAGCCCATGGAGGCTTGGATCTTCCGGATCGCGCATAATCTCGCGGTAGACTACCTGCGGAAAAGTGGACGTCGAGCGCGCAACGTACAACTCGACGAGGCGACCGACCTCGACAGTGGTGAATCAGTCCATGGCCAACTCGAGCGCGAAATCGAACTGTCCGAGCTGAAGCACGCGATAGAACAACTGCCACCCGCTCAGCGCGAGGTCGTGAACCTCCGTTTCGGGGCCGGGCTCCGGCCGGACGAAATCGCGCAAAGCATCGGCAAGAAATCGACCACAGTGCGATGGCTTCAACATGCTGCCATTGAAAGACTGCGGAGCATCATGGTCACTGACGACGCCAGCCAGGCCAATGGGAGGCCCCCCACCAAATGACCGCCCCCCAGGACGAGTTCCAACAAGCGCTTGACGACTGTCTAGACCGCTACATGCGTGGCGAGCCAATGGAGGAGTGCCTGCGCGCACACCCGGCCTATGCGCATCAGCTAGAAAGGGCTCTGCAAGTAGCGGCGAAGTTCCAATCGCTTTGGGACTACCGCCCTTCCCTTGGGGCAAAGGAGGAGGGGCGCCGGCGCCTGATGGCCGAGCGGCAGTCGATCCTGCGCCAACGCCAGGATGAGTCCAATCGGAAGCACCGAGGCGTCGTACAGCCTGTTTTCATCGCCGCAGCTTCCGTTGTGCTCGCGGTTGGCGTTGCCAGCGTTTCAGTGGGCACTGGGGCATTAGGATGGCACTTGCGCACCGACGTTTCTCCGGCTGGCCAACTGCTGCAGTCCCAGACGCCAGCCGGCTGGGCGAATACGTATTTGCGCAATGCGGAAGCGCAAGCAGAAGAGGCCGTGCAACTGATGTCCGCGGGCCAACCGACAGAGGCCGTCCAAGCGGTCCAAGACCTGGCCCAGCAGGTGACGGCGACGTTGGGCTCAATCGACTCGCTGGCCAACTCACCACAGGCGGCGCAGGTCTACACTCAGCTACAGGAGTCTTCCTCCGACGTATTGGACCGCCTCCAAGCTTCCGCAGCCTCAGCACCAGTTGCCAGCAGGACTGCCGCAGCCACCGCCTTGAGGGTGGCGGGGGCAGCCTATTCGCAGGCAATCGAATCGGCAGCCGGCGTCGCTCGTGCGGCCCCGCCTCAAGGTCAAGGGACGATCACCCTTACGTTCCTCGATGGACTGCCCAGTAGCGCTGATGTAGGCACCATCTGGCTTCGAGTGAGCGACGTTGGTTCGTTGATAGCTGGGCCAGGAGGTGGCTGGAGGACTGTTTCGTCCGAGCCATTCACGGTGAGCGTTCCTAGCGCAGGAAGCAGCCCACCCATTATCGACGCGACCCTTCACTCGGGCCAATACACGCGACTGCGGCTGAACGTCTCGCTGGTCACCGTCCAGGTCGGCGGCATGGAGCAGCCGGCGAATTTCCCCAGCGCCATAGAGATTGACAGGCCATTCACGATAGACGATGGCCAGAGCACCACCCTTTCTGTCGACTTGAGTGGGCTCCGGGTCGGGCACGAGGCGGACGGAAGCCTGGCTCTCCGCACCAACGACGTAGTCCTTTTAGAAGGCAGCGGGTCCGCCGACGGTGGGTCACCCACAACCAGTACTAACGGAGACGCGAGCCACAGCAACATCGAACAGATCTCAGGCCATGGGAAAGCACCAACGTCGGAACGCGCACCTGACACCGAAGGCGGGGCAAAGGCCGCTTCGACAACGACCAGCGTGGGCTGGCCAGAGCAGGCTGCACATACGGTGGCGTCTTCCGCCGATTCAGCACCGCACCGCAAGCCGGAGACCACACTCCCCAGTCATAATGGCCAGGAACCAGCACCTAGACGCGAATCAAGGAGCGCCGCCCTCATCCTGACAAAGCCAACTGCCGGCGTGCGATTGTTCTCAGTTCATGAGCACTGAATCGATGGTGACGCCCGGCTCCTCCACCTCGATAACCTCGACCGTGGCACCCTCGGCTATCGTGTAGCGGGTCAAGAGCCGAATGGAAAGCTCTAGGTCCCTAGACGTCACCGCCGGGTGTGGGCCCAACCGTACCCGAAGGTGTTCGACCCGCTCCGCCTGCTTAGCACCGGCAATGGCCAGCGCCCACCGTACCAGGTCCTTTGCCACCTGATGTCCATCCAGAGCCACATTTTCCAAAAATGGGGCTGAAGCAATCATAACGGTCCCCCCTCCGCTAGGTGCTTGCCTTTGAATAGAAACGCTACATTGTCATTTGTGAAGCAAACGTGCTTTCACGCAACAAGACTGTGCACGTATCCGCACGCAGGCCATGCTGCGACGGTCGCGGCCTGTGCGTCATGACCAGGCAGACTAATCGCCAGCCCAAAGCAAAGTGCAAAGGATGGCGTGTCAGGGTTTCACGAGGTTGCATAGGCTAAGTGGGGTGCTCTCCTGTTGCCTCCGTACCAAGCTAGCCGCCAAAGAAACGGGGCTGATGCAAGAACGCCAGATCCCCGTCTGCTCGGGGGACTCGCCTAGAACTCCAACAGGCGGCGCTCCGTTCCATCAGGGGACTTCAGGGCGAACGGTGGGAACCCAGACCTCTCGATCCTTCATCGACGGCATACGTAGGTATGACGCTAGCTGCCGAAGAACACCTAGAGTTGATGGAGGGCGTGTCCCGGATTGCCGTTCTGCGGGCAAATGGACTCGGCGATTTGGTCTTTTCGCTACCGGCGTTGGACGCCCTCAGAAGGACGTATCCTCAAGCACGAATCACTTTGCTAGGCAAAGCCCTACACAGGGAATTGTTCGACGGTCGCGACGGGCCAGTCGACCACGTCGTGGTCATACCGGACGGGGTGCTGGCCAACGATGTAGGGCCCGAAGTCGATACCGCCCAAGCGGAAATATTCTTCAGACAAATGCGGCGTGAGGGGTTCGATATAGCCCTTCAGCTTCACGGTGGCGGGCGGCACTCGAATCCGTTTGTCCTGTCCCTTGGTGCGAAGCTGACAGTGGGGTTGAAGGCCCCAGAAGCCGCGCCTCTGGACCGCTGGGTCCCCTATATTTATTTCCAAAGGGAGGTCCTCCGCTATTTGGAAGTCGTTGCGCTAGTAGGTGCGGCAACGCCATCCATCAGTCCTTGCCTCCGCGTGACGGAGGCCGACATTGCCGAGGCAAACACGCTGGTGGTGAAGGGAGCTAGGCCCTTGGTGGTCCTTCACCCGGGGGCAACGGACAAGAGAAGACGCTGGCCTGCCGAGCGGTTCGCTGCCGTCGGCGATACGCTTGCGGCGGCCGGGGCGCACGTAGTCGTTACAGGAACGCCTCCCGAAGCTGAGCCCGTCCGCGGGGTGGTTGAGGCGATGCACTATTCTGCTGAGGACCTGTGCGGAAAGTTGTCTCTCCGCGGGCTCATTGGGCTCTTGGCACAAGCAGCCGTCGTGGTGTCGAACGACTCGGGCCCATTGCACTTGGCAGACGCGGTGGGCGCGGCGACGGTGGGTATCTACTGGTGTGGCAACCTGCTCAACGGCGGGCCTATTACTCAAGCCCGCCACCGTGCGGCGGTCTCTTGGCGTCTGGATTGTCCGGTCTGCGGGTCTAGTTGCCTCGAAGAGACCTGCCCACACGAGGAGACGTTCGTAGATGATGTGAGCGTGGAGGAGGTCCGGGCTGAGGCGCTGGATCTCCTACGCATGACGGGCGCCCATTGACAGCGTCCGGTGGAAAGCTACATCGCTATGATCTCGGCCTTCACGCGCCGCTCGGCGAGCATAGCCTCAACCTCTGCAGTGTAGATAGGGTTCATGAGGAGTACCACGTCTGGCTCCCGGTCCGTCAGGGCGCCTTGTCCGGTGATCAGGTGCCCTGTGCCTGCCACGTACCTTTGCTGCTTCAACGGGTTGATGTCCACCACGTAGTCAATCTCGGCGTCCAGTCTGAGCACATTTAAGAGCGCAACCCCCTTGGAACCTCCGCCCCAGACCACGCAGCGCTTGCCTTCCCGGGCATACCGGTCTATCTGCTCCCGCTTCCGCTCGATCGCTCTCCGACAGTTTGCCGCAAAGCGGTCCAAGAGAGACGATAGCCTCTCCAACTGGTCCGCGTCTGTCGGAGGCCTCTCCAAGCTCCTGCCCGCGCGCGCATCGAGTAGCAGGTACTGATCGTCGAATCCGTAAATGACCTGAACGTTCGTAAACCCTTTACGGTCGAAAAGCCCACGCAGCGAGGCCTGGGTGAAGTAGGAGCAGTGCTCATAATAAATGTCGCAGAAGGCGCTCTCGGCCAGGATTCGCTCAGTATCAGGCACCTCAAAGTAAACGGGAATGCCTGGGGGTAACGCTGTACGGACGCCACCCACAAAGTCCGCCACTGCCGGGATGTGCTCGAGGGTATGGCGGCAGCAGACAAGGTCTGGCGCGTACAGACCATGCTCTCGCTGGAAAGGCTCACGCACCATCAATATCGGCGGGGCGTCCGGTCCGCTGAGGTCGCTGGCGGCGGGATCTACGCCTATCCCTTCACGCACGCCATGGGAACAAAGGAGAGTGAGAAACTCGCCGTTCCCGCAGCCGATCTCCAAAACACGCTTGCCCGTCAAGTCGTATCGGGTGACCAGCTCGGATGCGAGGTCATTGGCGAAGGCGTTGAATCTGGGCGAATACGCCTGCGAGCTTTCGTAGCCGGGCGCGTAGTTCAGCAGCAACGGATCGAAGGCGCGGTTGTAAATGAACCCGCATTCTTCACAGAACACGAGGTCGATGAGGCCACGGGGCACAGCCAGCGCTTCCTCAGGGCTATCGAGCAGCGCCATGCTGCAAACGGGCATCGCGTTCAGGCAGAAGAACGCCCTACCCTGGCTAGAGCCGCATGCTGGACAACTTTCGGCCAATGACTCCTCCTTGTGCTGGTTGGCAAAGCTGAGCCCTCAATAAAAGCTTGGCGCGTGGCGCCGCGAGGGACCAGCCAATCCCGCCTGCGAACCCCCAATCAAGATTGGAGACCTACCGCTGTCCAACGGAGGTCCGCGCCCAGCCGGCCCTGGTCCATAAGTTGCCGGACCCGCTTGATGCGCATGTAACGGGGGCCAAAGGCTTCTTCCGCCGTCGAATGCTGCTCTTTGAACGCCTCGTACAGTTCCTCGACTCCGCGCCGGGCATTCCATTGCGGCTGGAACGCAGGCAGCATCTGGGATATTTTGGTGAAGTCCACTCGATAGCACCGCGGATCGGGGCCGCCGCCCTCTGCGTACTCAACATGAGAGCCGGGCACGATCTCTTCGACCATGGCCGCGAGCTGGGACACTTGATAGTTCTCGCTCGTGGAACCAACGTTGAACGCCTGGTTGTGAATGACTTCGCGTGGCGCATCTAGGACCGCAACGAACGCGCGGGAGATATCTTCCACATGCACAATAGGACGCCACGGGGTGCCATCGCTCTCGATGCGCACTTGGCCGGTGGTGAAGGCCCAACCGACCAGGTTGTTCAGGACCAGGTCCATGCGCAGGTGCGGAGAGACGCCATAGGCGGTGGCGTTACGCAGGAAAACAGGGCTGAAGTCGTCGTCCGCCATCACAGAAAGGTCCCGTTCCACCAGCACCTTGGACTCGCCATAGGGCGTCACGGGCTGGAACTCAGCCTCCTCCGTCAGCAAGGCGTCCCCGGCAGCCCCATAGATGCTGCACGACGACGACTGGAGAAATAGCGACACCCCAGCGGCCTTGGCCATCTCTCCCAGCCGGACCGTCGCCCGATGGTTGATCTCATAAGTAGAGTCGGGGTTGAGGTTGCCGAGGGGGTCATTGCAGACGGCCGCCAGATGGATGACGGCGTCGAAGCCCTCTAACATCGACGGCTGGGCATCGCGAATGTCGACAGCGAAGGCCGGCACCTCGGCAACGCGATTCGTGCCAAATAGGCAGTCACTGTCATACAAATTGGCGTCTAGCCCGGTGACATCGTGCCCTGCCTCCTGCAGAAGCGGAACAAGCACGGACCCGACGTAGCCATTATGCCCGGTGACCAAGACTCGCATGCATTTTCCTCCTGTCCTACCGTTATCTATGACTGACCGGGCGGCGGTCCTCCGCAAAGCGGTTCAAGCGAGGGTGGAGGCGGCAACCAGGTCTGTCTCACGCCGAACTAAGGCTTTTCCGGCTCATCACTTCAGCGGCTGCATGAAGGATTAGCAATCGGCGGACACCCGCTCGTCCGATTGGCCATCAATCGTCCCCAGCATTAAAAGGGCGCGGCTGTCCTCGCTCCATCCTCTATTCGGCTAGTCATATTGACAGCCGAAGCGCAAAATGCCGTCTCATTAGACTTAGGCGGAAGGGCGGAGAGGAACAGATACGTCTGTTGCAGGCAGGCACACGAGAGCTCTAGCCAGGCGAGAGGACTCGCACGCCGCAGCAACGCTTTGGGGGCCGCTTCAGGCGCTGATTCTTAACAGTGAGCTAGAGGTCCGATATCTTCCGGAGGTGTGCGACCACCTGTGCCAGCCCTTGCTGAAGGTCGATCTTCGGCTCCCAACCCACCGCCTTGGTCAGGAGTTGGGCGTCCAGGGTGATGCGCTGCACCTCACCAGGCCGCTCCGGCGAATACATGGGCCGTCGTGAAAAGCCGCATGCGGCGGCTAGGGCACTCGCGACGTCATTGACAGAAGTGCCCTTTCCTGTCCCGACGTTGAAGGAGCCTTCGAGCCGTGCCCCGATCGCAGCCACGTTGGCCGCGGCCACGTCTCCGACGTAAACGAAGTCCCGCTCCTGCTCGCCGCTCCCGAAAATCACAGGGTCCTGGCCTGCCAGCATCTTGCCCGCGAAGATGGCGACAACTCCCGCTTCTCCATGGGGGGACTGTCGCGGACCGTATACGTTGGCATAACGCAAGGCGACCGAATGCAGCCCCCAAGTCGCCCGATACATGCGGAGGTACGTCTCCACGGACGCCTTGGCTGCTCCATAAGGGGACAGTGGCAAGATAGGCGTATGTTCATCAGCGGGTATTGCCGCCGGATTGCCATAGAGTGCGCCACCCGTAGAGGCGAAGGTAAAATGTTCCACCCCATGCTTGCGGCAGGCTTCCAGCAGGACCAGTGAGCCGACGATGTTGGTCCGCGCGTCGAAGATGGGGTCTTTGGCCGATTCAGATACGCTGATCTGCGCGGCATGGTGGTCCACAAGTTGTGGCCGGACACGCTCGAACACCCGCTCGACCGTGTCGGGGTCGGTTATGTCTCCCTGGTAGAACTCGGCTCGCGCGTTCACATTTGCGCGGACACCGCTGCTGAGGTTATCTAGGACCGCGACCCGGTACTCCCGTTCCACCAACGCATCCACCACATGAGAGCCAATGAACCCGGCCCCGCCGGTGACCAGCACTTGGGTCTGACTATCCATCACTCTCCGCCTTTCCTCTCGATGGCTTCAAGCAGTCGTACTCGCGGGTCGCGCCTCACTGTCCTTCTGCAGCCAAGCTCCCACCACTGCCCCGCACAGTATGCCCTGAGCAAGCATGATGAGCGATACAGATTTCGCGTAGGCCATGAGGCTTAGAGAAGACGAGGCCAATTACAGACGACGGGTGAGCCTCTCAGAAGCGGCCAAGCATCAGCGCCTGAGAAGCCCAGCCTGAATAGGCAAAATGGCCTAAGTTGCACTCCGCCCCAGCCGCATTGATCAGCCCGTCCGCAAGTGCGCCGTCCACTGCGAGGACGGCAATGTCGGAATCAGCAATGGCAGTCTCGGAAGCCGAGGGACGCCGTGTGTCGCTATTAACGGCCGATTTGGGGGTGTTGCCACGCCGATTCTTCCGCGTGCCGCACGCAGGGCATTTTCCCTCGGTCGCCGCGCGGCCGTTTTTCATGGTCACAGTCTTCGCCTTGACAATCTCCCGCTCCGCCCGGCACTTCATGCAATAGCCCTTCACCGCAAGCCTCCTCCATACAGCGTTGCGCCCACGCCGTAGGGCGGCATCCTAGAGGCTGAACAGTCGAAGCGTCAATTGGAATATGGTCTTATTAGACTAGGCTTTGTGAAATCTTAGTTAACAAAATGGCTATCTTGCCTTTGACACGCCCCCTGCCCGCTCCTATAGTGGGTAGGCTTCGCTGCGGTAACCCCGCGCTGCCGCATCAGGGACCGTCGACGGACCTAGCAAAAGGCGCGGTTGCGCACCGCCGCAGACTCTTAGAGGTACTACCTCCAATGTGCGTACTTCCCTCCCAGCGAATCCGTTCGCTTCTTGATGGCCCGCAGCCGCTTATCGCTGGCTACGTGAACCTCGAACAGCAATTGCAGCCCAACGGATTCGACTTGACCGTGCGTTCAGTCGCGTCCTTTGTCGGCGCGGGCCGGATCGGTGAATCCAACAGCGTCCGCGCGCTGCCGGGAACCAAGGAAGCTCCATTCGGTCCCGATGGCTTTGTTCACCTGGCGCCTGGGCCATACCTTGCCCGTCTCAACGAGACCGTTGCCTTGCCGCCATCAGTAATGGCCCTGGCGAAGCCGCGGTCGAGCCTGCTGCGGTGCGGCATTGCCGTTCACAACGCGGTATGGGATGCTGGATACGCCGGACAATCACAAGTGCAAATCGTCGTATATAACCCATTTGGCTTCGACCTGGCAAGAAATTCCCGTATCATCCAGATGGTATTTATGACTTTGGACACTGCAACGGAAACTCCTTACGCTGGTGCTTATCAGGGGGAGCGTGCATAGGTGCACTTTTCCAGAAAGCGCCTTTGGCCTTGACGCTCCGGATGCTTCCGCGATCAGTTACGTACTGAGGCATAGCCAGAATGATGTCCTCCTCTCAATCACCTGATGTCATCATCGTCGGCGGCGGCGTGATCGGGGTCGCCATAGCTTATTTTCTCGGCTCGGAGCACCGCCTGCGGTGTCTGGTCCTAGAGCGCGACGCCATCGCAAGCGGAGCATCTGGCGGGGCAGCCGGCGAACTGGGGGCAGTGGGACGCCACAAGTTCTCAGAGCCCTACACCCGCTTCCTGCTGAAGGGTATCGAGATGCATGCAAGCTACGCGCCCGCCCTCCTCGAAGAGTCCGGCATCGACTATCTCCTCTCCGATATCCCCATGCTGCGCCCGGCGTTCGCCGAGCGTGAGGCGGAGGAGCTGCGGTCGCAGATGGTCTGGCAGCGCGAGGTGGGCTTGGAGGTGGACTGGCTGGACGCGGAGAGCGTGCACCGCCTAGGCTCCTGGCTCGCGCCGAATGCGCTCGGTGCAGCCTACTCAATAGAGAAACAGCTTGAGGCGTATCCGTTCGCTCTAGCACTCGCACAGGCTGCGGAACGTCACGGGGTAGAATTTCGCACTAAAGAAGTAACGGACATCACGCGGATGGGCGATCGGGTGACTGGGGTCATCGCCGGAGGAGAGATTTTCAAGGCCGGTGCAGTCGTCGTGGCCAACGGCCCATGGATACAGCACACGGGCCGCTGGCTGGGGATGGAGCTTCCAGTGGCTCCCTTACGTGGACAGATCGTCCACCTGGCCATCCCTTCGGGGAATCAGATGCCCGTTCAGGCTATCTTTCATGAGACTGGATACTTGCTCCCCAAAGCGAGCGGAGACTTGATGGTGGGAACCACGCAGGAAGAGGCAGGATTCGATCCTTATCCGACGACAGAAGCCCGCGATGCCATCATGGAGGCGGTTATCCGGATAGCCCCTCGTGTGGCCGAAGTCCCCCTGAAGAATCTGACTGCTTGCTTGCGCCCATACTCCAGAGACGAGCAGCCCATTATGGGAGCTGTGCCGGGCTCGCAGGACCTTTATGTTGCCACGGGTCACGCGTTCAAAGGCATTACATTGGCGCTCATTACAGGCAAATGCATGGCGCAAATCATCACTAGGGGGACTTCCGAGACCCCCGTTGAAGAATTCTCGCCCGCTCGCTTTGCCCAGTAGCTCGCATGGCAGTTACCAACCTCACACAGGCCTCCGCCTGGGAAATCGCCATGCTGGTGCGGACCAAGCAGCTGTCACCAGTAGAAGTCACTGCCCACTTTCTCGATCGTATCCAGCTCAATAACGGCGCGCTTAACGC
>JBJKQC010000298.1:0-2852 GCA_046705745.1 Dehalococcoidia bacterium | reverse complement strand
GTCCACCCAGAAGGAGACACTTCAACGGCGTATGCAAGAAGCGCAGTTTCCCTTGACCCGGGTGCGTGATACCTGGGCGCAACTCACCGCCGGGCTGATCGCCTTCGCGAGCGCAGAGCGTGGCGAGGCCAGCGACGACGGCGAGCTTCGCATCACGGCCGAGCTGCGCACGCAGCCAGCATGGTCCGCCTTGCAGATAGCTTGGGATAATTTCGAGCGGTCGGCCGCCGATGCCGCACGCCAGACCGAGGCGCTGTGGCGCGAGGTGGAGCCGCTTTCCGCGGATGCCATGCCAGGGCTGGAAGACATCCGCGGCACCTTGGGCGAATGGTTGGTGGACCAGGGAGACGTCCGTTCGAGAGTCACTTCGTTCGTGGCCGACCCAGACGATGGGACGGTCTACTGGATGGGCAAGGGCAGTGGCCCGCTGTCGCTCAACGGTGCGCCGCTGGAGGTAGGCCCGCGCTTACAAGAAGACCTGTTTGGCCAGAAGCAGTCCGTGGTGCTCACCAGCGCGACGATGACCGTGCGTGGAGAGTTCGCACACGTGAAACAGAGGCTCGGCATATCGGAGGCCGAGGAGGCTTGTTTGGGCTCGCCTTTCGACTATCGAAAAGCGGCACTGCTATGTCTTCCTCCAGATTTGCCTCAACCCGGCACACCCCGATATGCGGATGCGGTAGCGAGCATCGTTGGCCGTCTCGTTGGCCAGACAGGGGGGCATACCATGGCATTGTTCACATCGCATGCTGCCGTGCGGGCCACGGCTGCCGCCCTGCGGCAAGCGCTCCCGGCGCGAGGCGTTACCGTGCTGGCGCAGGGCGTGGACGGGACGCCACAGCAGCTGATCGAGCGGTTTCAAGAAGACCCGCGGGCGGTGTTGTTGGGCACTGCCAGCTTTTGGGAGGGCGTGGATATCACGGGGAACGCGCTGAAGGTGCTGGTTGTGGCCCGGCTGCCCTTCAATGTGCCCACGGAGCCCGTCTTTGCCGCCCGCTCCGAGCTGTATGATTCCCCGTTCATGGAATACGCCGTGCCTCAGGCTGTGCTTCGCTTCCGGCAGGGATTCGGGCGGCTCATACGGAACAAGGATGACCGCGGCGCGGCGATCATCCTTGACAGCCGCATGACCTCCAGGTCCTACGGCAAGGTGTTCCTGAGCTCACTGCCGCCCGCAACCCTCCTCCGTGCGCCATTAGAGCAGGTCTTTCCCGCCATCCAGAGGTGGCTGCTGGCGCCAAATAAGTGACGTTCAAGGCCACTCGATAGTTCAGGACAATCGTGAAGGTAACCGACCCTGAAGCCAAACGGCCGACTGGATTGCGGGTTTTCTCCGAACCCAGTAGGTTCATGCACCAGAGCGAGGTGACCGAACCGGTACGATGGGTGCACGCCCTGAATCACGAAGATGGGTGGGAGTAGTCGTGGAGCCCCGAGGCAAACAGCCTACAGTGTTTTTTACGGCGATGATTTTGGACGTGCCAGACAGCGGCGAAAGAAGTGGACCTGAAGTGAACCCATGGGAGGACAAAGGGCAAACATGGGAAACCAGCTAAGACGCAAGGACAAGCTCGCTATTTCTCCGAAGCCGACAACCTCCCAATCCTGATTGGGTATAAGCCGGCTACGCGGACCAGCGAGGTTGCGCCCAAGATGCTGGGTGAGCCGGCAGTGAAATTGGCGTGGCATTAGCCCTGGGCCTGTTCGTCCTGAGGCTCTCGAAGGCGCCTCGAGCGGACTGAGGACCGGGCATTCTCTGACCAACGACGTTTCCTGGCAACCTGCCTAGCCGCCTACGGCGAGAAGGGCGATGTCGCCTCCGTCGAGCTCCGGGGGCGTTAAGAGCTATTTGGCAACCTCATCCCGGAAGAAGTGCAGACCCGTCTTGTTGAGCAAAAGGCATCATAGGCCGCAGCCATGAGCCAGCCTTGGCCCGTGCCTGACGGAGCACCTACTACCGTGGCACTGCCGGAAAAATGTCCGCCCTGCTAGCTCACGCCAGCCGCAGACCTTCCAGTGCCTCCTTGGCGTTGGACGGCAAATGCAGGCCTTGCTCCTTACCCGTCAAGTACATCTGACGCAGGGCGCGGATTAGGTGGGGTGCCGGCTGCACCCCTTCCTGTCGGTGCGCCACTACCTCGTCGAGGGTGTCGTAGCCTTGGTCCAAGTGCCAGTAGAAGGAGATGAGGCGCGCCAGCTCGCGCTCGGTGAGAGGCGGTGGCACATCCGACAAGTCGATGAGCGCATCGGTGACTTTCGTGTACCGAAGGATGCCGGCCTTGTCCTGGCTGTCCCGGCCGTAATACCGGCGGCGGCGCAGGTCCACCACCCGCTGAACATACTCGGCGTCGCCATAGATCTGCTGTGGGAGCCAATCGTTCCGCAGGTCCACGACCTCCTTGCCGGTGGCATCCACTATGGCAACGGCAACGTCGGCGCCCATGACGACGTCGTACTCGTACTTCACGGCATCCCGGAGCACCGCTTCTTGAAGCATTAACGTGACCTCACGGGGGATTTTCTTGTACAGAGCACCGCTGGCTTGGTCGTTGTTGTCGGCCCCCACGCCTCCGGTATTGAACGCGTAGAACTCCTGGCGGAGGCCTCCGCGCTCGAGTTGGAGGAGGATATAGTGCAGAACGTTGGCGTTTTCGTCCTCTAGGCCAATGATGAAGGGGTCGGAGAAGTATTCTACATATGGCCTTCCGATAGCCCCCGCTGCCGCTCCCATTTGCACTGCCTCACCGTACATAAGGACCCGCACGTACTGCTCCAGCCGGAGCCGGCGCAAGGGAGGGACAACGGTGTTCTGGCGCATGACGGCCTGCCACAATACGCGGTCGGTATGGTCC
>JBJKQC010000297.1:0-6427 GCA_046705745.1 Dehalococcoidia bacterium | reverse complement strand
TCTGGCCCGCGTCCTCGCTCTTCCAGAGGCTTATGGGCTCGCAGCCCGCGTACAGCACGTCCGGGTTGGCGGGATCTATGGTCAGGCAGCGCACTTTCCCCGGCGCGACACGGCCGTAGGACGGCTTCTGCCAGCTGTGGCCGCCGTCGTCGCTGCGCCAGACGCCGTCGCCCCGTGTGGCCGCGTAGACCCTGTTGGGGTTGTTCGGCGCCGTCACGACCTCGGTCACCTCCCAATCCTTGAGCTGGTGCTCCTGGACGGCCCACTGTCCGTCGTCGCCGGATACCTTCACCACACCCTTTTTCGTACCCACGTAGAGCGTGTACATGTCATCTTGCTCCTCTCAGAGACTCGCGCGGAATCTTTGCCTTGCTTGGGCTGTTGCTGGAACGCTATGCCCGCGCCCGTGTCCTGTCAATGCGGTTAACGGTAAACGGTGAGCGGTGAACAGTGAACGGTGAGTGGGCATGGGCGTCCTCCTCATAGGCGGAACAGGGTGCAACAGACCCGCAACAACCCGCAAAATACCCGCAAACGATGCGCAAATCATGCGCAAATGAGCCGCAAATCATCCGCAACGCACGCAATACCTGGATGCTTTCTAGGTGGCCAGGGCCTGGTGTACGGGAATTGTGACGTGAAACATCCGTGCAATTTTTCTCCAGGGCGGCCAGCGTGAAAGGGTGATAGGGTGACAAGGTGATAGGGGGATGTGGCGGCGTCCCACCCCTCGCGTGTCGAGCACGTTCACGGACGATTCCGAGCCGCAGCAATGCGGGTAAGCAGTGAGCGGTGAGCAGTAAGCAGCGGGGTGGGAGCCAGAGACGGTATCTGGGCCACACGATGTTGATCATGTTCACGGACACATCGGAACCGCGGCAGACCCGAAGCAGGCCCGCAGCAAGGCCGCAGCAGACCCGCAGCAAGGCCGCAGCAAACGCGCAGCAAAGCGCAGCAAAGCGCGGCGGTGAAATGGGCTGCACGAGGCCGCGGCCTGGCAGACGGGCAGAGTGATGCGCAGCAGCGGCGCAAAATTTCTTTTTCAAGCGCAGCACGACGGTGGTCCGATAGGCGGATGGCGAGGTATCTGAAAAGTACATATGTTCTATTCTATCATGAATTGGCAGGTTACGGAAGGGGCGGGATGCAGGTCCGCCACGGCGGTGCTCGTCTTGCGAGCGGCGACCGAGCCGAAAGGCCGAGAAGGCCCCGCTCTTGGCGGGGCCTTCCGCGATAAAGGCGGATGCCTTGTAGGTCGCCTACCCCTCGAACACCAGCGACTTGACCACCACGGGGATGGCCTCCACGGACGCGATGGTCTGGCCCAGGTCCACGAAGTTGAAGTCGCCCACGTTAATGCCGTCCACGACGATGACCTCCCGAGGCACCTTGTGCTCCCGCTGAAGGGCTGACGCCCCGAGCCCGCCTGACGAACCAGTTCCCTCGGCTTCTTACTTCTTCTTAACAGAAGCTTTACACCCCATCTATTAGCCTAGTCCCACCGGCTAGCCTCGGAAGGCTTGCGTGCTGCCGGCCCGCTGCCGACGGCAGTACTCCGGCTCGCTGGCGGCCTCTGGCGCTGGGAACTTTTTTGCCGCATCCTGCGTCTTGTTAGGTAAAACAGCCATGATATATGGGCGTTTTGGAGGAGGGGCCATGACGAGCAAAGACTACCGGCAACAGGTCCTGCTGAGCACGCGGAAGGCCGTCGGTCAGATGCTCCGCGCCAAGCGGGAAGCGAACGGCTTCACGCGGTACAACGTCGCGTACGCCATGGGCGTGGGTGACCGGACGGTCCGCGGCTGGGAGCAAGGCCGGCGGCTGCCCTCCGCCAAGAACATGCGGAAGCTGGCCAGGCTATTGGGGATCACGCCGGAGGAATGGGCGCGAGCAGGTAAGAGGAACTAGGCAGCATACCGACGTGAAATTACGAGGGCCACAGTGCGACCCTTCCGCAGATGAATTAGGTGTTATATCTAGTCCATGCAGAGGGTCGAGCAAAAAGGCCCCAGAGAAAGGAGGCAGGGATGTTAACCTTACGGAGTAGATTCGGGTCGTCGCTGGTGCTGATGCTCGCCGGCATGATGCTTGCGTTGCTCCTGGCTGCAACAGGAGCAGCGCGAGCGGCCAGTGAACCAAATGCGGCTCAAGGGTTAGATGCCCCCTTCAGCGTGTCGTCGAAAAGTGGCGTTCATTTGATACCCAAGGGTTCCACCGTTATTCACCTAGACAATGGTCAAACGGTGGTCAATGGCCCGAATGGAAACACAATTCTCCGAGTTGCGGATTCACTATCGGCGTTGGTACCGACGCCTGGCGGATTGGTAAGGGCGACACACGTCTTTAGTCTCCCTCAGGGTGCTGACGTTAGGCGCCAAGGTAATGCGATAGAGGTCTACCACGGCGGTGAACTTCTGTTACGGGTGGTGGAGCAGAGTAATAACAGCAGTGATACACCACCGTCAAGTAAGTGTCAACCGCTGTTTTGCGGTTGGATCGAATATGCCGACGCGACCATCCCTAGTGTGGACACTTTCCAAGCCGACTGGACCGTGCCTACTTACCCATCTAATCCAGGAAGCGCCTTCGGTTACCTGTTCAATGGGCTCCAACAGGGAACATCTGGCATAGTTCAACCTGTGTTGGAATGGAACTACAGCAACAGTCAGTACAACTTTAGCGGCAGGTGGGCTGGGGCCGCGTGGGCCGTCGTGAATGATCAGGACTATATGTACGGCCCGATGTTCGGTGTGTCTGCGGGAGACTCCATCACAGGCGAATTGAACTGGGAAGCCAATCTCAGCGAGTGGGGCATTGTGTTTGAAGACACGACAACGTTGCAATCGTCGTCCCTCAATTCGAGCATCGTGAACACCACCAGCAACCTTTGGGCAGTCACTACCATGGAGGGCTATAACATCGACGGTAATGAAGATGTTCCAGGTAATACGGAGTTCGACAATATGCACATGAACTACAACGGCAATGATGTCGAGCCCAATTGCAACAATACTGGCACTTGGTGCACCTATGTTGACCCAGACGCCACAAAGGATGGACTGACCGGCCTTGGGGTCAACGTCCTATCAAACAGCAACCTGTACCTGCTCACTTCGGGTTGATACGTGGCCGTGCCCGATTGATTTACGTAAGCATTCCAGGATTTCGCTGCTGGATTGCGGAGCAGTGCTTAGATCGTGTCTTGGCAGGTTCAGGTGACTGGCAGACCAGCTCCCACACCCGCACATGTGGGGCTGGTCTGCGTGAGATGCGTCTGCTCGCGAAACCTGAGGAGCGGAAACATCGGAGATTGTGGCTACGATGTGGTTGTCGGGAATCATCGGCGCTAGGGCGGAGGTGGGAACCTTAAGGCTGTCCAAAAGAGATTTTCCGGCTCGCGGGGAACTTTCCGGGTCTCTACATCGTCTTATCGTTAGCGCTAGATGTCTAAGCGCGAGATTGATAAGGAGGCTTCATGAGTATCCAGCATCCTTATGCAGTTATGGTTCGGGTAATGGGAATAACCAGACTTGTAGGGTTCTTTGGCGTGCTCGCGTTGTTTGCGGCTTGCGGCACGGATGTCCCGGCGAGCGCGCAGCCGAACACTGCCACCTCGATGCTCGCTTTGCCAAACGCTCCAGCATCCGGCTCAGCGGATACCCCTATCAACACGCCTACTTCAAGGACTACTCCTACACCTATCTCCCTCCAAGCGCCGGCCTGTACCCTCCCGCCGTCGCAGTTCACCAAGGTCGAGGCACCTTTTTCGGTCGATCCGGAAACGCCGGGCACAAGCATACCCCGCGGATCAACCATTTATCATTGGGCAAACGGCATCACCGAGGTCGATGGGCCCAATGGCGACTGTATGCTTGTGGCGAATGATTCCGATGCCCCCCGGATAGGCCTTCCTTCCGGCAGCTATAACCCGGCGACGCTCGACCTTGCTTTACCCGGCGGGAAAATACAAATTCAGAAAAGTGTTGAGACGACGAAAGACGGAACAGAAAACATAACACGTTACTACATGGGCGACACCGTGATCGTGACCAAAGTTTATACAACTGCGGACTACGCCTACGCGTCTGGGCAGCCGACGCGAACCCCACCACATTGACGCGGCACGCGGACGCGCAGCCATACAACTTCAATACCACCCAGAGCTAAGCGTTTTTATCCGGAACCAACGCAATCCCGACGCTAACCCTTACTCGAGCCGGGCTCGGAGGTGATCTCTCATACCTCTAAGAGATACGCGGTGGCTCCAGAACGGGTCCACGTTCTCGCAGTCCAGTTGCGCCATTTAGGTGCAAATGTCGTTGCCACCAGGCTCATGGCACGCTCCCACTATTGGGTTGGTAACGAAACACCAGGACGGCCCCGCTCTAAGCGGGGCCGTCCCCAATGGCAACGGTCGTTTGGGTGCGGCCTACCCCTCGAACACGAGGGACTTGACCACCACGGGGATGGCCTCCACGGACTCGATGGTCTGGCCCAGGTCCACGAAGTTGAAGTCGCCGACGTTGATGCCGTCCACCACGATCACTTCCTGGGCCACCTTGTGCTCCCGCTTCAGCATGGAGCCGACGAGGCCCGCCACGTCCGAGGAGAGGATGATGGTCCAGGGGTGGTCGGACAGCGGCTTCAGGGCATCGGCGATGCCGTCGCACAGCGCTTTGATGGAGTCGTATGTCGGGATGACCGGACCGATGAGCGCCAGGGCGATGGGCCGCCCGATCTCGTGGTGCTCGATGTCCAGCCGCTCGAAGCCGTGAGCGATGGCATGGCGCACTGCGTCCGCCGTCAGCTGGTTCGGGTCGTCAGGGAGGTAAGCGGGCACCACCTGGAGGTCGAGGTGCGGCAGCAGGCCCTCGTCGGAGACGTATACGGTGCTGCTGGACACCTGCACGGTGTACTGGGACGCGCCGATGACCGTGGCGCGGATGCGCTCAGAGCTGCCGGCCAGCGGCACGCCCAGGGTCGGCACGCGACGGCGCACGGCCGCTCCCAGCAGGGGGCCCAGGTCCCCGTAGTCCTGCTTGTCGTAGTCGTAGACGTACTCGGCCACGCCGCCGGAGAAGCTTACCTCGTTGATCGGGCCCGTGTACTTCAGCGGCCCGGACACGATGAGCTCCGCCGCCAGGGGTGAGTACTCCTCCCGCCGGGCCGCCTCGAAGAGGATGTCGGCCAGCTTCTCGGCCATGGCCTTTTTTTGCTCTTCAGAGATTTTGTCGCCCACTTTGATGTCAAAGCCGCAGGCCCTGGCCACGGCCCGGCCGGCTTCCTCGGTGCGGGCGACCTTGCCGTCGCCGTCCCAGGCCACGAGCCGCGCGCCGACGTTGATGGCCATGGTCTCCGCCACGGTCCCGTCCTTGACGACAGCCAGCTTGGCGGTGCCGCCGCCCATGTCGATGTTCATTCCTACGCCCGACTTGCGCGACCTCGCCACGGCGCCCGAGCCGTGGGCGCCGAGGATGGCCTCCAGGTTGGGGCCGGCCGTGGCGCACACGAAATGCCCGCCCGCCTCCGCCAGCATCCGGATGATGGCCTCGGAGTTGTGCTTCCGGACCGCCTCGCCCGTGCAGATAACGGCGCCGGTGTCTACCTCTTCCGGCGCGATGCTGGCTTCCTCGTACCCTTTCTTCACGAAGGCGGAGAGGGCGTCGGTGTCGATGGTGTCCGGGTCGGAGTACGGCGTGAGCAGGATGGGCGACCGGTACTTCACCTCCCGGTACACCACCTCGAACTCGCTGGACATCTCCGTGCTGCGCCGGCGCATGACCAGCTTGGAGAACATCAGGTGGGAGGTGGACGAGCCGATGTCAATTCCCACGCTGGTCAGCCGGAGCCAGTCTGGGTTGACGGGGAAGCCGTCGTCTGCGATGGAGCCGAAGACGACCTCGTCGTCTTCGCCGTAGTGGCCGTGCTCGAACGGGTCGTCGTGCATGAGAAATCTCACCTTCGGAAGTTCTTGTGATGGTCCACCGGCGCGGGTAACTACACCGGAAAACGCATGGGGGCGCTCGCATCATGTTATCCCAAAACGCCGATGTCAAGGGAAAGCGCCACGTTTGCCGTTCCGGTCTCTTCGGCCGTCGAAAGGAGAATCCAGGGGCTCATGATTTGCAGGGCACCATTGCCGCGAAAACAGCGCATCTCCGTCATCCCGGCGGCCCGGCACTGAGCCTCCCGGCAAGCCGGGACCACGCCCGCCGGCTCGACCTGTCGGCCCCGGTGGTTTCCCGCTCACCCTCCCGCGTTCCTTGACGGCGGAGGGCGCGTATAGTAGAACGCGGATACGGGCGCTTGGCTCCCCCGATGCGTGTGGGCGCTGTCCGCGCCCGTCCCTCAGTTCCCATTCCTTTCGACGGGGAATCTCTCTGACTCCAATCTCGGAGCAGACCGTAGCTGCAACAAGGAGCAAGTG
>JBJKQC010000296.1:0-2754 GCA_046705745.1 Dehalococcoidia bacterium | reverse complement strand
TGGTGACGCTTCCTTCCTGCTGCGCTTTGGCCACTATCTGGTCCCAGGCAGCATTGCTGCTTGTCGGGCTACCGGTCGCCGCCGGCGGCGCCGTGGAGGACGGTGTCCCAGCAGACGGCGTCGTGGGCGTTGGGGTCGGCGTCTGGGTCTGCGCGCTGCCTCCACATGCAGCGAGAACCGTCACCAAAGTCAGGGCCAGTACCAGATACAAGAGCCTGCTCTTCATGATCAAACCCCCTTGGGCAAATTCCGGACCACTCGGGTCTGCCTAGGATTTGGCCATTCGCTCGGTGTCAGCACTGAGCGAATGGCCCCTCGGGCCGTCACAGCGCGTACAGCCGCTTGGGATTAGCGGTCAGTATCTTGTCGGCCGTGCCCGGAGGCAGCCCCCCGCTTTCCTTGAGCTTGCGCAGCGCCTCGATCTCGGTAGACGTATCGGCATGCCCGTAGTCGGTGCCGATGACAATGTGCTCGTCGCCAGCGCAGTCCAAGATATAGTCCAGGTCGTCGGCCGTCTGGCAGGCGACATAGATGTTGCGCTCCTCAAGGAGCTCCCGGCCTGGCCATGGTATGCCGCGCTTGGCGAAGCGCAAGGACAGGTCGTTCATGGCGTAGGGCACCCAGGAGGCGCTGATCTCGACAAAGGCCCAGCGCAAGTCGGGGAACCGTTTGTGCATGCCTTTCATGATGATGTCGTGGAAGGCGCCAACAGCCGGCAGCTTGAAAGTGGAGAAGCCCGCGTCGCGGGAGAAGTAGTCGAAGAAGTCGAAATTGCCGGTGGCGGCGTGGATGCAGATAGGGAAGTCCAACTTGCTGGCTTCTTCCCAGATCGGGTCAAACCACGGGTCGGTCAAGCGGTGGGAGCCCTGTATGCCACGCATGAAGACGCCGCAGGCGCCGTTCTGCTTGCCGAAGTGCAGCTCCTCGATGGCGGCCTCGCGGTCCATGATGGGGACGAGCACCGGCCAACGCAGCCGACCTTCGCCCTGCCGCCAGACGTCCGCCAACCAGCGGTTGTAGCCTCGCACCAGCGCTGTCTCCACCTCGGGGTGCGTGGTCAGAGGACGCAGGAAGATGGAGGGATAGAGGACGTGGACGGCGACGCCGAGCTCGTCCATGTGGGCAAGGCGGGCCTTGATGTCCGCCGCCTCACGGGTGGCCTCGGAAGTGTCCTGGCCCACGTTGGCGTTCTTGGAAAACGCCCGGCCTTCGATGAGCCAGTACTCCCTGCCGTTGGGGTTCGGGCCCTTGGGCACCACGACCTGGGGCTTGAACTCCTTGTCTTCCTCCAGCATGAACTCCCACGTCCGCTCGGATTCAACGACGTGAGCGTCAGCGTCTATTACCGATGTTGCCATGCCGTACCTCCTCCGCCGAGCTTCTTTGCCAGAACCGATGCACCATACTCCGACCCCGGGCCCGAGTGGCCCGCGGCTACGACGAACTCCTTTTGCCTTTCGACGTTCCCATGGGAAGTACGGCGACAATATGCCCCGTCCGTGCGGCTGTCAACCGTAATAACCGAAAGCAGGAAGAAGCCGTGGTGGCTATTCGGATTAGGCGCACGGCACTTGTTGACGGGCAAGCGCCGCCGAGAGCTGCGAGCCAATGGCGTTGGAGTAGTTCGGCGCACATTAGAGTAAGATGGTTTGCAGCGTCTTTCAGCCCAGGATGTACTGCGATGCCTGATTATCGTTATACAGTTGTCATTGAGCATGACGAGGACGGACTTTACGTCGCGTCTGTTCCCCTTCTGCCGGGCTGTCATACCCAAGGCGAGAGCTACGATGAAGCGCTCGACTTGATTAAGGATGCCATCAAGGTCCACATCGAGGCCCGGAAGGAGCGGGGCGAACCCGTTCCCATCGAAGTGGCCGTCGATGAGGTCCGGGTCGTTGCCTAGCCCGAACCCGGCGACTCCGGACGAGGTCGCGAAAGTCCTGGAGAAAGTTGGGTTCGTTCAGGTCCGCCAAAGCGGCAGTCACGCCGTGTACCGGCACCCCGACGGGCGTTGAGCGACAGTCCCACGCCCCAAAGGGCGCGATCTCGGTAAAGGACTCCTGCGCAAGATACTCAAAGACGCAGGGCTCACCGTCGAAGATTTCGAGACGTTGCGCTAGCGTTCCATCTTCAGGACGGCGAGGAATGCCTCCTGGGGGACCTCGACGCGGCCGATGCGCTTCATGCGCTTTTTGCCCTCGGCCTGCTTCTCCAGGAGCTTGCGCTTGCGGGTGACGTCGCCGCCGTAGCACTTGGCGAGGACGTTCTTGCGCAAGGCCGTGACGGTCTCGCGGGCGATGACCTTGCTGCCGATGGCCGCCTGGATGGGGACCTCGAAGAGCTGGCGGGGAATGAGCTTCCTGAGCTGCTCCACGAGGGCGCGGCCCTGATAGTAGGCGCGGTCGCGGTGGGCGATGAGGGAGAGGGCGTCCACGGGGACGGAGTTGACCAGGATGTCCAGACGGACGAGCGGCGCGGCGTGATAGCCGGAGAAGCTGTAGTCCAGGGAGGCGTAGCCGCGGCTGCGGGTCTTCACCTGGTCATAGAAGTCGACCAGCACCTCGGCGATGGGCAGAGACGCCTCCAGCATGACGCGGGGGTCGCTGGAAGGCATGTCATCCTGTGTGCTCGTGGCGCCGGCGGAGGTCACGGAGTCCAGGTACTCGGTGCGCTTGAACTCGCCCCGACGGGTGTTGATGAGGTCCATCATGGGGCCAACGAATCGGGCGGGCGTCAGGACGCTGATGTCCAGCC
>JBJKQC010000295.1:0-4444 GCA_046705745.1 Dehalococcoidia bacterium | reverse complement strand
GGGGTCTTTCCATTCGCTAGAAAATGCGCCCCTCTTGTCATTGCCTCGAAAACTCGCCCTCCGTAACTCCGGGGAAGGCCGGAGTCCAGGGAGGTCAGCGGAGCGCGACGTCGGCCCGAGAGGCAAGGGCGTTTTCATCGGTTTTGGCGGCTGGCTCGCCCCGCGATAGCCGATTTCGACCGCAGTCCCGATTGCATTGGGACGGAGTGTCGAAGACCTTCGATAGCGCAGCGTATCGAGGGAGGAATCTCTCGGGAAGTGCATTTGCCCTCTCTCCGTGGCGCGGCGCAGCCCGCCAGGACGAATTGTCTTGGCTTCAGCACAAACAGCACCCATGCCAGGGATGCCATCCTGTGATATAATAGAACATATGTACTTTCCGGTCACTCACCACTCACCTTACTACTCACCAGCCAACGCACCGTGCTGCAAAGAAAAAATGTGCGATTGCTCCGCGTCAAAGTTCCCTGCACTGGGCCGTGGCCACGTGGAGTCGATTCCACTGCTTCGGTTTGCTTCGGGTCTGCCTGGCCCCCACTGCTCACCGCTTACTGCTTACTGCTTACTGCTCACCCTTTCGCAGCGGTTCCGTCTGGCGGGAGGAAGGCGCAAGATATGCGGAGGGCCTGAGTCCACCAGGCGAGGGGCGACGAATGGAGAGACAGCCAGGCGCAGTGAAGCTTCCGGAGGCAGTGGCGGTCCTGCGGGACGGCCGGGCGGTCCGGCTTCGTCCTATCCGGCCTGACGACCGGGACAAGTGGTTGGAGTTCTTCCGCAGGCAGAGTCCGCAGTCCCGCTACCTGCGTTTTGGCTATGGGAAATCCGACGTGAGCGAGGAAGAGATTGTCCACTACACCCACGTCACGCCTCCGGAACGGTGCGCGTACGTCGCCGTACTGGGCGAGGGGGCGTTCGAGCGCATCATCGGCATCGGCCGCTGGGATGCTTTGGATAGTCATCACGTGGCCGAGATAGCGTTTGCGGTGGAAGACCACACTCAGCTCAGGGGCATCGGCACGGCACTGCTGGACCACCTGGCGGCTGTGGGCCGGGAGCTAGGCTACGAACATTTCGTGGCGAGCGTGCTCCGAGAGAACACCCTCATGCAGGAGGTCTTCGAGGAATCAGGGTTCCGCTACGCGAAGCAGATGGATGGAAGCGTCTATCAGTACGACATCGACTTAGCCAGCCGAGAAGAGCCGCTTCGACGGCAGGTCTACCGGGAGCATGTCGCCCGCGCAGCTGGAGTGCGCCATCTGCTGTACCCGAGGAGCATCGCCGTGGTAGGCGCGTCGCGCGATCCGAACAAGGTGGGTGGCGCGGTCTTCCGCAATCTTCTGAAGAGCAACTTCACCGGCCCCGTTTTTCCCATCAACCCAGGAGCGGCTTCCATCGCGGGGGTGATGGCCTATCCGTCGGTCAAGGATGTTCCGGCGGACGTGGACTTGGCCGTGGTCGTGGTCCCGGCGCAAGAGGTGCCTCAAGTGGTCGAGGAGTGCGCCCAGAAGGGTGTGTGGGGCACCGTGGTCATTACGGCGGGCTTTGGTGAGACCGGCCCCGCCGGGGCCGAGCTGGAGCAGGTCCTGAGAGACAGGCTCCTCGCCAACGGGATGCGAATGGTAGGCCCCAATTGCCTGGGGGTGCTGAACACGGACCCGGCTATCTCGATGAATGCCACATTCGCTTCTTCGGTCCCGCCTCCGGGCGCCATCAGCATGGGCTCGCACAGCGGCGCCTTGGGCATTGCCTTGCTGGACTACGCCAAGAGCATTGACCTCGGCATATCGCAGTTTGTCAGCCTTGGCAACGGGGCTGACGTTACTGCGACCGACTTACTCGAGTTTTGGCAGGACGACAAGCGGACAAGCGTCATCTTGTTTTACCTCGAGTCTTTTGGAGACCCGCAGCGGTTCAGCCGTGTGGCCCGCGAGACGTCACGGCGGAAACCCGTGGTGGTGCTCAAAGGGGGCAAGTCGGCGGCCGGCGCGGCTGCGGCCGCTTCCCACACAGGGGCCTTGGCGGCATCGGAAACAGTGGTGGAGGCCTTGTTCCGGCAGGCCGGCGTGACACGCGTCGAGACCATAGAAGAGATGTTCAGCGTGGCCCAGGTGCTCGCTTATCAACCCTTGCCGAAGGGGAACCGCGTCGCGATTGTGACCAACGCCGGCGGTCCGGGCATTCTGGCCACCGACGCTTGCGAAAGCTGGGGGCTTGCAGTACGGCCTCTGAGTGAGTCTACGCAGCAAGAGCTGCGTTCCTTCTTACCCGGCGAGGCCAGCGTGCGCAACCCCGTGGACCTGGTCGCATCGGCGACGGCGGAGCAGTACGGCAGGGCGCTTGCGGTCGTGCATGACGATCCCAATGTGGACGCCGTGCTCCTCATTCACATACCGCCGTTGGTGACGCAGCCCGCGGATGTGGCCGAGGCCATACGCGTGACTGCGGCCGAGCGGAAAGGCGAAAAGCCGGTGGTGGCCTGCTTCATGATGACCCAAGGGATGCCGTCCGAACTGGCGCTGGGCGATGGGTTCAACATCCCTTCTTTCGTCTTTCCAGAGGACGCGGTGAGGGCCATGGCCCACGCCTGCACCTATGCGGCGCATCTCAGGGAGCCGCGGGGCCAGGCGGTCCGCTTCACGGATGTGGACGCCAGTGGCGCGCGCAACATAGTCGAAAGTGCTTGGCGCCGCAATGGCAAAGGGGTATGGCTGGAGCCAGAGGAAGCGTTGAGGCTGTTGGCCGCTTACGGCATCCCCACTACCGGCACGGCGGTCGCCCGTTCCGCCCAAGAGGCAGCCGAGGCGGCTAAAAGCCTCGGTTTCCCCGTGGCCATGAAGCTCCGGTCGTCCACGCTTGTCCACAAGAGCGACGTGGGCGGAGTCTCCCTCGACCTCCGGTCTCCCGAGGCGGTGGCTGAGGCATACGCTGCGCTGGAGGCGCGCCTCAAGTCGGCCGACCGCCTTCAGGAGATGGAGGGTGTCTTACTCCAGCGGATGGCGCCCCCGGGCCAAGAGGTGATTCTGGGAATGACCCAGGCCCCCACCTTTGGACCGCTGGTCATGGTCGGGTTGGGGGGCGTCCAAGTGGAGCTTTTGAGAGACGTGAGGTTCTCACTGCACCCGTTGCTGGACGTGGACCCGGACCGCATGCTCCGGGGACTGAAGAGCTACCCTTTGCTCACCGGCTTCCGAGGAAGCAGGCCGAGAGACGTGGCGAAGCTTGAGGAGGTCATGCTCCGTTTCTCTGCCCTGGTCGAAGACGTGCCCGGCATATCGGAGGTGGAGATGAACCCGCTCTTTGTGTTCGATGAGGGCAATGGATGCTTGGCCGTCGACGCGCGGGTCAGGCTTGATTGACGGCGGCCTATCGAGGGCCGCTTGAAGACCCGCTCGCTAGCCGAACCGCTCCAGGCTCAACCGGTTGCTCACCAGGCGGGCGGTAATAGCGGCGCCGAGGCTGAGCACGAAGATGATGACGCCAACGACCGCTGCCGGCCCGAAAAGACCGGTGTTCAAGTCCACCAGTTGCAACATGGAGAGCGGCTCGTTGCCGGGCGTGGAGAGCAGCGCTACCAGGTTGACCGCGCTGGCCGCGAGGGCAAAGGTCTGCAGGCTGACCACGGCTATGGTGGGGGCTATCAGTGGGACGATGATGCGGCGCATGGTGAAGAACCAAGTGGCGCCGCATGCTCGCGAGGCCTCTTCCACCTCTGGCCCTACCTGCATCAGGCTCGTTTTTATCAACTGGAAGCCAAGGGTCACGTTAGCGAAGGAGAGGGCGATGATAAGTGGCCAGATGGTCCCATAGAGCGGCCGAAATATTGGAGTGGCGACGAACAGGAGCAAAACGCCAAGGCCGGAGACGATGCCGGGCACTGTGGAAGGAAGCCATGTCAGGAAGTCGAGGACCTGGCGGCCCATGAAACGAGTCCGCACCACCACGTAAGCTGCCAGCGTGAATAACACGATGGCAATGACCGTGGCGCCCACGGCCAAAAAGAGCGTGTGAACTACTGCGTTGACTAGTTGGGGGTCGGTGAGCGTGGTAGTCCATTGGCTCAGCGTCCACGGGTTCGGGAGGTTGAAGACCCCGAACACCTTCATGAACGTCCCGACAAGCATGAAGGCAGTAGGTAACACAATGGTTATGCCCAAGACGCTCAAAATGAGGGCAAAGAAGAACCACCTCCACCTGCCCAAGTTGAACTGACGCCGGGAGTACTTGCCGGAGATAGCGACGCGGGAGCGGCGTTTCGAGGCCCACTGCTGCAGCACGATGAAGGGTATGAGCATCAGCATGATGCCGGTGCTGAGGGCAGTCGCCTCGCCATAGGCCGGTCTCACCTGGACGATATCGTGGTAGATAATCGTGCTGAAGATCTGGATGTGAGGCGGACCGCCGAGGATCAGCTCAATCTCAAACGACTGCATGGACCGGATGAAGC
>JBJKQC010000294.1:0-4402 GCA_046705745.1 Dehalococcoidia bacterium | reverse complement strand
TGGTCGGCTGGGGATTGACCTCTGGGACAGGTACTTCCTGGCGCTGGAGGTTCATGATGATCCGCTCGATGCCTGCCGCAAACCCGATGCCCGGCGTCGGCTTGCCTCCCAGCTGCTCAATGAGACCATCGTAGCGGCCGCCTGCGCATATGGCGCTCTGGGCGCCTTCGGCGGCAGGATGCACCTCGAACACCGTCCTGGTGTAGTAGTCGAGGCCCCGAACCAACTTACTGTCCACTCGGTAAGGGACATTTGTGTCGTCCAAGTACTCGAGCAACTCCTCCCAGTGTGCTTTAGCCTCGGGCCCGAGGAAGTCCGTGCTATTAGGGGCTGTTTGCACGAAGGGCTTATCGTTCAGCTCCTTCGAGTCCAAAAGCCGCAACGGGTTGGAGTCGAAGCGGCGGCGGTCATCTGGTCCCATCTCTGAGAGGTGCGGCTGGAAATGCTCCCGCAGCGCAGCGATATAGGCGGGTCGGTCCGAAGCGTCGCCAATGTTGTTGAGCAACAGGGTCATGCCGCCGAGGCCGAGCACCTCCATGGAGGCCATGGCGAGATGGATGACTTCCAAGTCGATGACCGCGTCGCTTTCACCTATCGCTTCGACCCCGAACTGATGAAACTGGCGGTAGCGGCCCGCCTGGGGACGATCGTACCTGAACATCGGGCATAGGTAATAGAACCGTACCGGTTGTGCCTGGTTGTGCAGGCCGTGCTCGAGATATGCGCGGCAGACGCCTGCCGTACCCTCCGGCCGCAAAGTGAGGCTTACATCCCCCCGGTCCTTGAAGGTGTACATCTCCTTCTGGACTATGTCCGTGTCTTCTCCCACCGTGCGAAGGAAGAGGCCGGTATCTTCGAAGATAGGCGTATCGATGCGGGAGTAGCCGTAAGTACGGGCGACCCCGGTCACCATAGACATGACGTACTGCCAGTAACGCTGTTGGTCTGGGAGTATGTCGGTTGTGCCGCGCTGGGCCTGGTACATAGAGGGTCTCGGCGTCTGGCCTATCGACGGAGGGAATCTGCTTCCGTTTGCGATGACAAGGGCATGGTCATGGCCATTATAATGGCTCCATGGAGGAACTGCTTAACAAGGTGCGCCAGTACCTGCCGCCTGAGAAGGTGGAGCTTATCGAGCGCGCCTACGAATACGCGGCGGAGCTCCACAAGGGGCAGACCCGCAAGTCTGGCGAGGCGTATATCGAGCATCCCGTTAGCGCCGCGAAGTACCTCGTGGACTTGGCGCTGGACGCTCCGACGATCGCGGCCGCGTTGCTCCATGACGTAATCGAGGACTGCGGGGTCAGCGTCGAAGAGCTCCGGAAGCGGTTTGGCGATGACGTAGCGCGGCTGGTGGACGGGGTTACCAAGCTGACCAAGCTGGACCTGATTTCCAACGAGGACTCTCCACCACTCCATCACATTTCGGACGACGGCCAGGCGGAAAGCATACGAAAGATGCTGGTGGCCATGGCGGAAGACATCCGGGTCGTCCTGATCAAGCTGGCGGACCGGCTGCATAACATGCGGACGCTGGGCGCACTGCCTCCCGAGCGGCGCGTTGCCATTGCCCAAGAGACGCTGGACATTTATGCTCCCCTCGCGCATCGCCTGGGCATGGGCGAGATCAAATGGCAGCTGGAAGACCTTTCCTTTCGCTACCTCCAACCAAACCAGTACCGCGCCATATCGAAGCTCTTGGCCAGCAAGCGGCAGGAGCGCGAGGCATACATCCACCAAGTGACCGAGGTCCTCAAACGGGAGCTGACGCGCGCGAACTTCAACGCCGAGGTCACCGGCAGACCCAAGCACATCTACAGCATCTACCGCAAGGCCCAGGCTTATGCAGCCCAGGGAAAGCAGTTGGGCGACATCTACGATCTGTTCGCTGTGCGCGTTTTGGTCCCGACTGTCCAAGACTGCTATGGCGTGCTTGGAGTGGTCCACGCGCTCTGGCGCCCCGTACCGGGCCAGTTCGATGACTACATCGCCAACCCCAAAGAGAACATGTACCAGTCGCTCCATACGATAGTCCGTTGTATTGGCGGGCTTCCGGTGGAGGTGCAGGTGCGCACCTACCAAATGCACCAAATTTCCGAATACGGAGTGGCGTCACACTGGCGGTACAAGGAAGGCGGCTCCCACAAGGACGAGCGATTCGAGGAGCGCATGACTTGGCTCCGGCAGCTTCTCGAGTGGCAGCGCGATTTGACCGGCGCCGAGGAGTTCCTTGAGTCCGTGAAGATGGATATCTTCAAGGACCAAGTGTTCGTCTATACCCCGAAAAGTGACATCAAAGAGTTGCCTGCTGGCTCCACACCCATTGACTTTGCATACCGGATCCACACGGAGCTAGGCCATCGGCTCATCGGGGCCAAGGTCAACGGGAAGCTGGTCCCGTTGGACACCCAGCTCAAGAACGGCGACACGGTCGAGATTCTGACCAGCAAGATCGCGCGCGGGCCGAGCTTGGACTGGCTCAACCCGCATCTCGGCTACGTACGGACGGCGAACGCTCGGCAGGCAATACGCGCGTGGTTCCGTCGAGAAGAGCGTGGCTCCAACATTCAGCGAGGGGCGGAGCTACTGAAGCGGGAGCTCAAGCGGCTGAACGCGGGCATAGATGAGGCCGAGGTAGCTCGGCTGTTCAACTATGACTCCGAAGAGGACTTTCTGGCCGCCGTTGGCAGCGGGATCGTTTCCATGTCACAGGTGGCGGGGCGGCTGTCGGCGAAGCTCGAAGGACCGCCGCAAGCCCATGGCCAAGATGGCGCTTCCGCTCCGCTGGCCACCCCGGCTAACGATGTCACTGTGCTTGGCGTAGGCGACTTGCTCACGCGCATGGGTGAATGCTGCCACCCGCTGCCTGGTGATCCCATCATCGGCTATGTCACACGAGTGCGTGGCGTTACCGTCCACCGGACCGATTGCCCTAACCTCCGGCATGTCCAAGAGGCAGACCGCTTGGTGTCGGTGTCGTGGGGGCAAGCCAAGAATGTGTACCCTGTCAGGCTGAAGGTGGACGCCATGGACCGGGTAGGCCTATTGCACGATGTAACTGGCGCAACATCAGTGGAACGCGTCAACATTTTAAGCTCGCAAACGGAGACGCTGGCTGACGGGGGGGTCACGGTATACCTGACTGTGCAGGTTGCCAGCATGGAACAGCTCAGCCGTCTATTTTCTCGGATAGAAGGTGTGAAGGGCGTGCATGCCGTGAGTCGAACATTGCAGGCAGCGCAACCTGCCAGCGTGCGGGCGATGTGAAAGCTAGACCAAGGAATCTAGCCAAACGCCTCTTCCTCCGGCATAATGAATGCTCGTGATTTTGAACCAGCGGTCAGAGCGTAGCGCTGGCCACTCGTCAGAGGAGGTCCCCCTTGCCCGCAAAGAAGACTGCTCGAGTCCAGGAGCGCCGCCGTTTGGTCAATCGTCGAGTGCGCTCCAGCACCCGCACTGCTGTGAAAAAGGCGGTCGGCTTGTTGCAGTCTGGCGATGACGAAGCTCAGGCCGCAGTGATGCGTGCGGTCAGTTCTTTGGATAAGGCTGCGCAGAAGGGCGTCATTCATCGGAATAATGCGGCAAGGCGCAAGTCGCGGCTGATGAAGCGGTTGAACGAGACGGCCCAGTAGGACATTGTCGTTGCCCTCTCGAGAGGGTCGCCCCCATCCTTACCGGTATTTCTCTTCTTGCTTGCGGGTCTGACAGGCGCTTGTTGACGTCTGTATCGGTACTCTTTTACCCTTCTGTGATAGAACAAGCGTTCCCGTCACCATTATTCTGAAGGAGTACCAATGCCCAAGCTCTCCGCTCGCCAGCAGCAGATTCTTGAATTTATCCGGGAATATAGGTCCGAACACGGCTATGCCCCGTCCGTAAGAGATATCCAGCTCGCCTGCGGTATCAGTTCGACTTCGGTAGTCGACTACAACCTCAAGTCATTGCAAAAGGAAGGGCTCATTCGGCGCTCGCCCGATATATCGAGGACTATCGAAATCGTGGGCGAAGAGCTCCGTCCGATGGCCGCCGTGGAGATGGTCTCTGTGCCGGTCATCGGTAGCATCGCGGCTGGTCTGCCTATCCCGGTCCCCGAGGCCGAGCAATCGACGCCAGAGTCGGCCGAGACCATTTCGCTTCCCCCTGAACTCACGCCTCGTCGTGGCGAAGGGCTCTATGCATTGCGCGTGAAGGGTTACTCGATGATTGACGCCTTGATCGATGACGGCGACGTGGTGGTGCTGCGGTCGGCTGAGGATGTTCACGACGGGGATATGGTGGCGGCATGGCTGAAGCTGGAAGAAGAGGCCACGCTTAAGCGTATTTATCGCGAAGGGAAGTACGTGCGGTTGCAGCCGGCGAATGTCCAGATGGCGCCGATCATGGTGCCCGCATCCAACATTGA
>JBJKQC010000293.1:0-3200 GCA_046705745.1 Dehalococcoidia bacterium | reverse complement strand
CCATGTGGCAAGCTGCGTCCCGATGCCACGGGCGCGGTGGTCTTCCGCCACCACAAGGGACCGAAGCTCCGCGATGCCGCCGTATTCGACCAGCGACACGCAGCCGATGACTCGGACGCCGGAACGGACGACCGCGAACCGGCCTTCCGACACGATCTGGGCTACCTGACGCACCGAGAGGGGCAGCAGTTCCCCAGACCCATCGCCGCGGAAGGAGCCACCGCCGATGAGTGTGACGATTTGGCCGACGTCCTCGGCGGTGGCAAGGGAAGGACCGATGGAAACGGGCATAATGCATTTATGCTAGGGGCAAGGGACGCTGTGGACAAGGAGGATGCCTGCACGCAGCGAGCAATTCGCTATGCAGAAGGCCAGGCCCCAAAACTCGGGCGTGACCACATCCACCGGCGTTGCCTTGCCAGGGCGCACCACCTGAAGCGTGCGCTCCAGACCGAGCCGTAAGTCTTCCGGCTGTTCGATGGGCCCTTCAGCGTACACACCAAATCCGCGGGCCAAGGCGGCGAAGTCCACATCGTGGTCCGTGATGTGCATGCCCACGCCCGCGCTCTCCTTGGGCCGCTCCCGATGGAGGGCTACCTCCGTTGGATGAAAGCCGAACGTCCATGACTGCGTTCCGGTCTGAGGGCAGCAGCCTATCCGAAGATCGCTCAAGAGACGCTTCGAGAGCCTTGAGGGGAATGGGGCTTCGGGCAGGGTGCTACGCCACGCCAGCCCTTGGCGCCAATAGCTCGGCGGCGGCGGTCTCCCACGGGACGCCCGGCTCCAGAAGGAGGGAGGCCGAGCGCATGGCGTAGGCATCGGCGTCGCGGGCGGGGTCGACGCCCTCCTGTAGCTGGCGCGCCTCACGGAGGAGGCGGCGTCGGGCGGTGATGATGGCCGAGTCGCTGGTGCCCAGGTGCTCACGCGACCGGTTGACGACGGTACTGCCGCTCATGTTCTCGATCATCGCCTGGTCCTGGGCCTGAATGCCGTGGATGCCGGAAAAGGTCTTGGTGCGCTGGACCGCGCGGTCGATGAGGTAATCGTTGTCCCGGTTCTGGACAGGCAGATAGGTGCCGGGGATGCGCGCCGCGTGGAAGAATCCGCCGTCGCGGTACTCCCGTAGCTCGGCCTCGATGAGCGCCCGGTCGGGATGCCAGGAGATGCGGAACACCAGCGTGTTTTCGTCGTCCATGGGGACGTAGCAGTTGCCTGTGACGACCGCGCCAGGCTCCGCGGGGATGATCTGGAAGAAGGGCACGAACCACTGGGTGATTCGCCAGTAGTACCTTCCGTCCTCCGCTGTCCTCCGCGCCGCAAACTGAGCGCCGTACGGAGTTTCGCGCACGGAGTAGCGCGGCGATGGGTCTACGACAGCCTGGGTCCGCAGCGCGCCGTCCGCGATGCCCAAGCGGTAGTCGCTCCGGTCCAGTGTACTGTGCAGGAAGGAGATGTGGCTGGAGTCGATGCCGCCCTCCAATGCCTGCATCCAGTTGCACCTCTGGAGGCTCTTGCTGACGTACCGGTGGCTGTCGGGCACGAGTGTCCAGTCCAGCTTCGGCAACTCGGGCTCCGTGCCCTTCGGCCCTAGGTATCCCCAGATAACGCCGCCAGCTTCCCGGGCTGGGTAGGCCAGAGCATGCACTTTGCTCTTGAAGTTGCTTTCCGGCGGCTCGGACGGCATGTCCACGCACTGGCCGGCTACGTCATACTTCCAGCCGTGGGACGCGCATCGCAGGCCGTTCTGCTCGTTGCGCCCGAAGAAGAGGCTGGCTTGGCGGTGGGGGCAGTAGCGCTCCAGCAGGCCGACGCGCCCGGACGTGTCCCGGAAGGCGACGAGGTCCTCGCCGTACATGCGGACGCGCACCGGCGGACTGTCCGGTGTCGGAACCTCCTCCGACAGCAGGCATGGCACCCAGAACCGCCGCACGTACTCGCCCATGGGCGTGCCAGGGCTGACCTTGGTCAGAAATTCGTTGTCCGCTTCGCTGAGCATGGCCGCCCTCTCGCCAAAAAAAATCTTCATTGCAGACTTTCGAAGTCTATCCGCTTCAATGCCTCAATCAACTCAGGAAGGTCTTCTTGGACAATGTCCCAGACGATTCCTTGGTCAACTTGATCGTAAGCATGGATGAGCAAGTTCCGGAGAGCAACCATTCGTCGCCACGGAATGTCGGGATATGCAAGCCGCAAGTCCTGGCTCACCCGACTCGCGGCTTCTCCGACCACTTCCAGCAAGCGTACAGTGGCGAGAACCACGACCTCATTAGCCGAGAACTCTTCGCCGGTGATACCCTGGGTCAATGCGACGGCTTTCTGTGCGAGCTCCAACATATGCTGGAAGGGCACACGGGGGTCACGCCGCGTCATACTGAACTTCAGCTTCCTTCAGGACTTCCGAACGAAAATACCGACTAATAAAGCCGATCGTCTTCAGGTCAACTTGTCGACCCAATATCTCCGATAGCTCGTCTTGCATATCAAAGAAGGCAAGGCCGGGGATATGCTCTGGCTCGAACTCCACTAGCACGTCCACATCGCTGTCGGGCCTAAAGTCTTCGCGGAGGACCGATCCGAAAAGCGCGAGCCTCTTTATGTGGTGCTTGCGACAAAACTCTCCGATTTTGTCCCGTGGTATCGGGATTTTCGTGTTGCCCACTGGAGACCTCTGTATGTGATGAGGGCACTGGCCCACTCACAAAATACGGCGCCCGCTACTCCTGCTGCACGACGGCGCCAGACGCTCGGAGCGCCGCGACACGCTTTTCATCGTACCCCAAAACCTCCCGCAATATTTCAACTGTGTGCTGGCCGAGCAGGGGAGGCGGCGTAAAGGTGTCGCCGCCCATGTCAGAAAGCTTGATGGGGTTGCCCGGCGCTCGGTACGAGCCGCCGAGGGGGTGCTCTGTCTCCACCACCATGTCACGGGCCAGGGCCTGTGGGTCGCTGAGCGCCTCTTCAACGGTGTTGACCGGCGCGAAGGGAATCCCCGCTGCGCCGAAGTCTCGAGTCCACTCCGCCCGCGTCCGCTGCCGCAGCAGCTTCGTCAGGGCCGTGTTGATAGCCTCCCGCCGCTCCAACCGGGCCTTGCGCGCCAGCAGGGCCGGGTCCCGCAACTCTTCAAGCGCCGGCCGCAGGGCAGGGGGCCATTCGCAGCGCTCCAGCGCCTGCACCAGCGCCGCCCAGTGGTTGTCCAGGAA
>JBJKQC010000292.1:0-4464 GCA_046705745.1 Dehalococcoidia bacterium | reverse complement strand
GTCTCCGTCATGCAGAAGAACAATATCTCCGCCTTGCGCGCGGCGAATTACGTCCTCGGCTATCCCAGCAGCAGACTTGCCGGGCCGCCAATCGCCAGCGGCGATATTCCACATCACCACAGTCCGCCCATTTCGGCGAGAGCGCGAGAGAAACCAAGGGGTCTTGTGGCCATAGGGAGGGCGCACGAGCCGAGGTCTTACGCCTGCCATGTCTTCCAGCAACGAGTCCGTCCGTAGGACCTCACGAAAAAGCTTACCGCTGAGACTTCCAAAAGGCGGGTGGCTGTACGAGTGGTTGCCAACGACGTGTCCCTCAGCGACCATCCGGCGCACGAGATCGGGATGTCTGGTGGCATTCGCACCAACGACAAAGAATGTAGCCCGCGCATGTTCCTCCGCCAAAGCATCGAGCAATTGCGAAGTCCACGGCTCGCTAGGGCCGTCGTCGAAGGTGAGCGCGATGCGCTTCCCATCCTCGCTACTGGCCGAACGCACCGTGCGTCCTAGCCACTGTGCGCCGGGGAGCAGGAAACCTAGACCTCCCACAGCCGCTGGCAGCCCCACCATGCCGGCAATAATTGAAAGCCCCACTGTGTTCACGTTTCTTCCCGGATGCGCTTTTCCGCTCTCGCCAAGGCTGGTGAGCCAAAACCAACGACGCAAAGCAGGACGTTAGCGACGAGCAGGACCGCGCCATAAACTGCAAAGATCACGGCTGACTCAACGTCCAGGCGGGTGAAGTCGCGGTGGGACGTCAGTTGGAGGAAGTAGAACAAGAAAATCAGTACTGAAATAGACAGGCCGAGCAATGCCGAGGCCTGACAGAGGAAGGCTCCCCGCAGCTTATCGAGACGACGCAGCCCGATGAGGCTGCCGGCGAAATTCAAAGCAATCAACCCTAGGAATAGATGATAAAGGCGAAATGATTCCGGCCATTGTGGACCCCAAAGAGATGAAATCCGCCGGAGGTCAGCCGGCGCTCTGAAGGGCTCCAATGTAGGCGGCTTGGCGATATGCATAGCAACGATCATGAGAACAGTCACCAACGCGCCCGCGCGCAACAGCAGTTCGGTCATGGAAGCTATCCGCCGCTTTTCCCATTTCATCGTGTGATTGACTCCGAAAGTGTAGTCTTGATGCTTCCAACGATGTAACGATTTCCAGTCTTAGCCTCTCTTCCCTGCAAGTGCATCCACCACCCGCGGAGGCGACCCGCTTCCCTCGGTTAGTCCAAACCCGGCCACCGATGAGGCAAGGAAGGCCAAGAAGAAAGCGGGCCTTGGAATTTCGATCCAAGCAGCCGCGCCGACATAGCCCCAATGGCGAGTGCCCCTGCCCCATGAATGAGCGCAGAAAGGCTGACCGCTTCGATTGAACTGAGGTGATTGATGCTCGGTTCCATGTCCCTATGCGCCTTTACCTGATCACCGATCGTCCCCCCCATCGGGACCGCCGGGTGATGCGATAGATGATCTGGTCTAGAAAGGAATGGATGAACAGATCAGTCATCAGCCACTGGGCGAAGCGCCCCCGGAATCGACGGTCGCTGCTCTCCACGACGAACCTCGGCTCCCACACCAATTTGCCATGGTGATGCAGGCGCGCCAGCAGCCCTGCTTCATCGCCCGTATGGGGCTGACCTACGTCGTACCCATCCGCCGCCAACAAGGCGCTACGGCGGATGGCCAACGCGCCGGCGAGCGCAAACATGGGGCGCCGGAAGAGGCGGTTCAAGAAGGAATTCGTGGCGCGGTAAATCCGCTCCATCGCTCTCGTTCCCATGCTGCCCGGCACATAGTGCACATCACCAATGACCGCCACAATCGAAGGATCCGCAAACCGCCTCCCGAGTAGCTGCAGAACATTCGGGCCCAACTGACTGTCGGCGTCCAGGTGGACCACGACGAGTCCGGTTGCGGCTTCGAGGCCCGCCTGGCGTGCGAATACAACTCCCTTATGAGGGCAAGAGATCACTCGAGCGCCGTGCCCCCGCGCCACCTCTGCCGTGCCATCCGAGGAGCCATTGTCGATTACCAGGACTTCGGCCCCTCCTTCGACCGCTTGTTCGGCCAACGATGCGAGGCATCTCGGCAAGATTAAGGCTTCGTTCAATGCGGGGACCACGATGCTGAAGACGGGTCCAAATGGCTGCATAGAAAGCGTCCCTGGATTGGCGCGGCGTTATCCGGCCCACTTTGGGTGGACCCAAAGTATATTCGTTGGGAGCGCGCACGGCCCCTCTTTCCAAAGAGTCACCACGAGGTAATTCACAGAGAATGGCACTGCGTTCAATCCGCCGCTCGTCACCACGGGATCAGCTAATTTCGGTTCCTACCCAATAACTACGAAACGGAACTCGGACAGTTTTCTTCCTGGTAATAATTTGGGCAATCGACGCCAGTGAACGCGGGGAGGCTGATGAAACAGTTCTGCGTTAGACTAACTCATAGGAGTGGTGAAGAGTCTAGGCTGCGATTGATCGTCCGTGCACCATGGCGGGCTACCTTGCAGGGTTGGGTCGCGAGCAAAGAGGAACGTTATGACTGACATGGTCAACACCAGCCGTGCAGCAGCGGCGGCCGCCGCTGGAGGCTCGGGTTTCCCCGCGGTACGTCTGCGTCGGACCCGTCGCACTCCGGCAATGCGCGTGATGGTCCGGGAGACGTCCCTCTTACCCAGCGACTTCGTCTATCCGCTTTTCGTAACCCACGGCCAGGACATTCGAGTGCCCATCGGGCCGATGCCCGGCCAATACCAACTCTCGATTGACAATCTCGTTGAGGAGGCCGCTGAGGCCCAAGGCATTGGCATACCAGCGGTCCTGCTCTTTGGCCTGCCTCCACAGAAAGACCCCATGGGCAGCGGGGCATATGCTGCCGATGGCATCGTCCAAAAGGCGGTGGCTGCCCTGAAACGCGACCTACCGGACCTCATCGTTATTACCGACGTGTGCCTCTGCGAGTACACAGACCACGGCCACTGCGGCGTGTTGCTAAACGACGGCACCGTGGAAAACGATGCTACGCTTGACTTGCTGGCGAAGACCGCTGTATCTCAAGCCGCAGCTGGTGCAGATGTTGTCGCGCCATCCGCGATGATGGATGGTCAGATCACCGCCATCCGCTCCGCGCTGGACGCCGAGGGCATGACAGATGTTTCAGTCATGGCTTACGCATCAAAGTTTGCCTCCGCTTTCTACGGGCCTTTTAGAGTTGCGGCCGAATCGGCGCCCCGTTCCGGTGACCGCAAGGCGTACCAGATGGACGGCGCGAACGTGCGGGAAGCTCTGCGGGAGATGGAGTTGGACGTGGAGGAGGGCGCGGACTTCTTGATGGTCAAGCCCGCCCTGCCCTATCTGGACGTAGTGGCCAAAGCGAGGGAGCGCTTCGGCCTGCCTTTGGCCGCTTATAACGTCTCCGGCGAATACGCCATGCTTAAGGCGGCGGCAGCCAATGGTTGGCTGGATGAGCAGGGAGCGATGCTGGAGATGTTGACCAGCATCAAGCGTGCTGGCGCCGACCTCATCATCACCTACTTTGCCAAAGACGCGGCCAGGGCGCTGCGAGACATCGGCACCCCATGAGCGATATCGCCAAGAATAAGGCTGCGGCCTTGGTGTTGGACAAGCTTGCCCAGCACAAGGCGGCCGTTTTCAAGCCTATTGGCCAGGGACGCGGCATAGACCTGGCCGTGCGAGGGCAGGACGGCCAGTACGTGGAGCTCCTCTGCCTGGCCAGCGAACGGGAATCACCACGGTATTTTCTGGCGCCCCGCTTTCGGCGGCGGCCCAATCTCATCATGGCCTGCGTCGTGACCGGCAGTAGCGGACCCACCGAGGCATGGCTGGTGCCCTCGGGGGTATTCGAGCGCTTCGGGACCGGCAAGCCTAATGGCGAGGCAACTCTGGACCTCGACGCAGACGAGGGTGGCTTGTTGCACGAGCGTTTATCCGTCTACCGTGAACGTTGGCAGCTCATCACGGAATTCGCGCAGTATCGCTCCACGCTGGAAGATCCCGTGGCGCTTCGAATCCGCCTCGCCATGGGCTAGAGTTGCAAGCAAGTCACTATCTCAGGACCGCCTAGACTATATGGACCATTCCCGTTCCGAAGCCCTGTTCGCGCGCTCGCAGAAGCTCATCCCCGGCGGTGTGAACAGCCCCGTCCGCTCCTTCGGGGCCGTCGGTGGCACACCTCCTTTCATCACACGCGGCATGGGTGCCCGCGTCTGGGATGTCGACGGCAATGAATACCTGGACTTCGTCGGCTCGTGGGGCCCTCTAGTGCTGGGGCACGCTCATCCGGCCATTGTTGAGGCAGTGCAGCGGGCAGCGGCAAGCGGCACGTCCTTTGGCGCACCTACTGAACGCGAACTGGAATTGGCGGAGCTCATCAACAGGGCGATGCCGTCCATGGAGATGATGAGGCTCGTCAGCTCAGGCACCGAAGCGGTGATGAGCGCCAT
>JBJKQC010000291.1:0-10915 GCA_046705745.1 Dehalococcoidia bacterium | reverse complement strand
CGCTTAGGGTGTTCCACCTAAGTTCCAGGGTTAGAAGTCTGACCGAGCCTCGTTCTAGTTTCATTAGGCGATGTGGGAACGGGCGATGTGGGAACCAGCCTTTTCGGCCACGCGCCGCCCTTGGGCTCGAACCTCCTAAGTGGCGTCTTCGGGCTTGGTCTCTGCCAAGCGGTATGGTGGTTAGGCCTCTCCGGGCGTGAGCCCGAAACCGAGGGCCATCCCGTTGGTCCGCGGGACAACACTGCTCGCAAAATGCGAGCAACTTGTGCGTTAGGGGGAGAAGTTCGAAGACTTCGATAGACGCTTAGGTTTATGGCGGTGGCCTGCGCCACTTAACCGTGCTGATGGACATCATTGAGTAGAGTCGTCCAGTGGAGGGACGCTATTCGCACAGTTGAAAGCTGCTGGAAAAAGTTCTGCCTTGCGCCCTGTTGCGTCCAGTTGGCACGTCATAGACCGCTAAAGGCAGTAGGATCCATCGAGAAGCTAACAAGCAGTGACTTTCCAGTCGAGCGCACTGTAGGCTTTGCCTGAAATCGGCCGGTGCGATGTGCATCCGACCCACTGCTCTTCCTTGTAACGGGAAGCGTGGCATGAGCCCACTTTGTCCAAGCGCTGCGTTGGCTTCTTCGGGATGAGCGTCGAGCCAGCCTCACGATGAGTGTAGGTCCGTATCAGCGGCGAAACCCTGGAGCCAGCCGTGAACGGCCTCCCAGAGCTGGTCGGCTCTACCGGTGTATCCATGGTCGGCGCCGGGCACCTCGGCGTATGAGACGCGTGGGTTTGCCTTGGCGAGACGAGGCGCCTCCTCCGGCCATTGATAGAAGGACACACGAGAGGCGTTGTCGGCGAGTGGCTCCAGCCCGCCCCAGGTGATGAACAGGGGTGCCTGCACCTTGGGGATCAGGCGGAAGACGTCGTAGCGTGACGCTGGTCCGTACTTGTCGATGAAGGTCCGGGCGGTGAACAGGGTGCGCCTTCGGTATTCGGTCTCGATGAGGCGCTCCGGCTCTCCCTCGTCGATAGCCCGCTTCGCGGCCCCATACTCCTTCTCGAAGAGAGCGCGCTCCTCGGCAGGCTGGGCGGCGTAGTTTTCGTAGGCCTGCCTTGGAGGCGAACTGGCCACCGCGCACGCCACGCGGTTGTCCGGGTTCACGGCGAGGTAATAGATAGTCTTCACCGCTCCGAGGCTGTGTCCCCAAAGACCGATGCGGCGGTACCCGAGCCCAGCGCCGAAGGTAAGCCAGGCGTCCCAGTCGAGCCGACAGTCGTCCACTACTTCATAGGCGGCGCCGAGCAGCCTGGCCTCGCTGTCCACCTGGACGGCGTACACGGCGTCGTGGCCTCTGCTGTTGACACACAAGACAGCGCAGCCCTGGGCGATCACGTGGCGGGAGACGGGATCGAAGACCCGGTGGTTGTAGAACCGCGCACCGACTCCATGATGCATGATGACGAGATCGATGGGGAGGCTTGATGCCCCGACCCGAGCGGGTCTGACCAGAACTCCGTCGAGGGGTACGCCGTCGGCCGCTTGGACGCTGACCAGTTCACCGTTCATGCCTGCCGCTCCTCGTGGTTTTGTTCGCCTAGATGATACAAGTATCGGGCAGATGATGGGCCACACCCGCTCTATGCCCGGTGGAGGGTTACAGGGTCAGCGTCGCTTCAAAGGTTATGCCTATTGTCCCCGATGCTCCATCATGGCCTATCCCGCTTCCCTTGATGTCCCTGCGCCGTCTTCACTCAAATCGACCAGGCCCGCCCTTTCGCGCTACCTGCGTATAATCTTGCCAAGAGTCGTGTTTATCGCTCCTGTAAGGAGGGGAGCCCATGCTGCACCTGGACCATACCATCGTTCCCGCCCATGATCAGGATGAATCGGCGCGTTTTATCGCCCGCATGTTCGGCCTCGAATACAAGGGCCGCTGGGGCCACTTCTCGCCAGTGAAGGTCGATGAGCATTTGTCGTTGGACTTCGACAACCGCGAGGACTTCAAGCCGAACCACTACGCCTTCCTTGCGTCTGATGAAGAGTTCGACTCTATCCTCAAGCGCGTGCAGGACGAGGGCATCCCTTATGGCAGCGGCCCCGGCTCTCAGGATGACATGGAGATCAATCAAAAGCACATGGGCCGCGGCTTCTACTTCCGCGATGCCAATGGGCATAGCTGGGAGATCATCACCCACACCTACGTCTAAGGTTGCTGAGACCTGGCGGGCCCGCCGTTTCCCACCCCGCATCGCTCACTTCCCGGCGCTTACAACGCATGGCAAATCGGGCTGCCTTCCGGAGGCACAGCTGTGCCATATTCACCCAGACGAGTGTAGACGGTTGGCCAAGGCCGCCAGGTGATTGCGTGGCTGGCGAATGCCACAATAGGCCGATGAGTTCCCTGTCGGAACGTGGTGTGATTAAAGCAAATTGCCTTCTGGCAGATCACACCATTGGTGGGGGTGGTGTATGGCGCAGCGACCGAGCAGGCAACAGTTAACGAGCGCTCAGGGGTGGCCGATTTACGCTGCCGAGGGTGACCAGGTGGGCAGCATCGACAGGGTCTATTTCGACGATGCTAGCGGCGAAGCTGAGTGGCTGCGGCTCAGGGCCGGCGGCAAGCGCGTGCTAGTCCCTGCCGAAGGGGTGGAAGTGCAGGGCGGCAACGACCGCAGAATCCGTGTGCCTTACTCCAAGGCCCAAGTGCAGAACGCGCCCGAAGTCGACGCCACGCACATCACGAAGGAGGCGGAGCGCCGCCTCTACCAGCACTACGGATTGCGCCCATCCAAGGAGCGATCGAGCAGCTTGCGTCCAAGCGAACAGCCTGCATCAGAACGGTCAACCAGCGACCAGGCGCAGCAGCAGGCGTCTGATTTCGCTAACCAGGGCAAGGAGGAAGCGGCGGCTACCGCTCAACAAGCGCAAGAGCAGGCTTCTGAAGTCACCCAGCGGGTGCAGGAGCAGGCCATGGCGGCTGGCGAGCGGGCGTCGGAGGTGTCCCAGCAGGCTCGCGAACAAGCGGCTGATCTGGCCCATGAAGCGCAGGCCGGCACGAGGCAGACCATTGGCAGGGCCAGGGGGCAGGCGGCAGCCAGAATGCGCCGGACGGCGGAATCGGTGCGCCGGGTCACGGGCGGGCAGGGCGGCATTGCGGCGCAGGGCGGCACCCTCGTCGGTCGAGCTATCGACCAGGCCGCCGACTATATCGAAGAGCGGAACGTCGGCCAGATGCTGAGCGATACCAGGCAGTACGCCTCCAGCCATCCGGCGCAGGCGGCTGTCGGCCTGGCGATGGCGGGCTTCTTCCTTGGTCGACTCACCGCGCCGAGGAAGCGGCGCCACGCAGGGGGTCCTCCTGTCTCGACCCAGACGGAGCAAGAGCAGCGACAGGGTCAGCCAGACCAGAAGAGTCGCCTCACGTCCTTTATGGTTGGCGCAGCCAGGCTAGGGGCCAAGCAGGGCGCCAGGCAGGGCCAGGAACGGGCAGTGGGCAATGCACGCGGCATGGCACAGATGGCCCGCAGGCGCATCCCCGGCTGGGGCGGCTAGTAGATTGCCAGCGAGCGAGTCGATGGGCCTCCTGTTAGCTTCGTTGAAGACACTTGATAGAGCAGCGTAGCGATCGTCGGGCGGCACATTGGAGTTCCCCAGGGCTGCGCCGCCAGTCGGCGGGCCTGCGACGGTTTAGTGAATGTCAATTGGCCGGATCCGAGACCGGTAGTCGAGCCAGCCTCGCACGCCGGGCTTGACGGCGAACAGCGCCCCTCCTTCCGGGCCAGTCTCTTCTCCTGGCACTGACTGTCGGCTGGACGACGTGATGAACAGCGTGTCCAGCGCCTCTCCTCCAAAACTCAGGCTGGTGACCTTGCGTGCGGGCAAGCCGATGCGCTGGACCTCCTTGCCCGAACAGTCGAAGCGCGCCACCGCCCATGCCCCTGCGAGGGCCACCCACACATATCCATCGGCGTCCACCGTCATGCCATCGGGCGCCCCATCTGCCTCGGAGAAGTCCAGATATGCCCGCGCGTTGGAGATCGAGCCGGTGGCGACCTCGTAGTCGTAGAGGGTGATGCGCCTGGTCCGTGTGTCTGCCACATACAGGCCCATTCGTTCCCCCTGAGATTCTGGAAGGGCTGGCGTGAAGGCCATGCCGTTGGGTAGGCCCATCCCTTCTACCAGCGTTCTGACGCTGCCGTCAGTGCTGATGCAATAAAGCGCCCCGGTCCCGACAGCCGTCGGGACGGTGCCGCCAAGGACTCGCCCGACGGGGTCCGCCAACACATCATTGAACCGCGCGGTCTCGTCGCCGGGTATCCCGTCGAGGACAACTTCAACCTGGCCGTTTCTGAGCACTCCGACCCGCGTGCGGTCCATGAACAGCAGCAGCGAGCCGTCCGCCTGGAACGTAAAGGCGTATACGGAGTATCCCTCCACCACCGTCTCGACCTTCCCTGTTGCTGGGTCCAGCCGGTAGACCCGCTGGGAGCGGTTATCGGTCCAGTAGAGGCGATGCTCTTCTGGGTGCCATAGTGGGTTCTCACCAACGATGTCTGGATGCCTAACGAGGATTGCGGGTCTGATGTCTATCTCCAAAACGTGGCCCCTACCGCTTGATATGGCTTGGGCCTATCTTCCGGCCCCACCCTCCCTCTCGGCAAGCACTGGACCTCGATCCCCACTCCAGCATGAGGCTGGCATATGTTCGTCGTGTAATGACATGTTCATGAGGTATGATGATGCTCACGTTCATACTGGGGACGGCCCCGTCGCCTAGTCCGTGCTGAGGCCTTCGCTGTTCATCGCTTACCCACCTTATCCACAGGAGCGGTACACCCCGGTAGGCGGCGTGACGTTCGTAATCTGCGTACCCTTGAGAACGAACGTGGCCCATCGGTCCAGCGCGCTGGTCACCACCTGTTCGCGCCGCGCACGCTCCAAGGCCGTCGCTTGGTTGGGGGCCTGGCCTACATGCCAATAAACGTTGTCTTGTCCCACCCAGACGATCCAAAGGCAGCGGGTGGGTATTCGTGCGGCCCCTTGAAGAGCTGATTGGAAACCCTCCACGGTGGGAGGCGGGGCCACGATGGGCGCCTTACCGGTGTAGACGATATTCAAAAAGCCGTTAGGCAACCCCAGAGGAATGACCTGATCGTTGGCGCTGGCATGGGCTGCCACGTATTCGGCCATCTTCTCGATTCCCACTTGAGAGTCGTTCGCGGCGGCTATGCCGCCTGGCCCAGCTAGCAGGGTTACAACGATCAGTCCAGCCACGGCTGGCGCATACAGAGGTGTCGATAGCCGCCATGACATCTGCCTTCGTGTGACTGCCATGCGGACTGTATAGGTGATGCCAATGGCTGTCAGCACCAAAAGCGCCGGGAGAAGGAAAATCAAATTGTGCGTGGTGGTCACTGGGCCAACGAACGTCGTATAAGCGGCCAGCACCAACATGGGAAGTGCGCCTATGACCATGAGCAAGGTCGCTATCCATCGCTGGCTGCACCACAGGTAATAGAGACCGCTCAGAGCGAACAGCCCGTAGGCGAGTGAGATTGCGCCGAGCCACAGCCGTGACCCGCCGGGGACGTCGCCTCCGGACAGGCTGAGAAACACTCCTCCGAAGAGACGGACCGCCGTTGGGTAGCCCCAGGGCAGCACGCCTCCACTCAATGTCGCTTGGTGTACCGTAATGATCGCCCACGGGGCGAAGGACACGGCGAGCAGGACGCCTGCCACGAGGGCGAAGCCGAAGTCTTTATGATGTAGTGCCGCGGCCGTGAAGCCGCGTTCCCAGAAAGCACGCCCGGCGGCCCAGAGCAGCGAAGCCAGGATAAGGAAAACAGCGAAATAGTGCGTGTATAGGAGGAGCACTGACGTCACAAACCACGTGGCCTGCCAGCCGCGAGTGCGCGTCCTGTAATAGTAGACGAAGGCGATCAAGTTCGCCGTGGAGAGCATCAGGAACAGGCTGTACATGCGGACCCAGCCTGAATAGAAGAGGGCGAAAGACGAAAGCGCCATTAGCAAGGCTGCTATCAATGCAGTGGCGCGCGATCGGACGATGGCCAATGCCAGCTGGTATTGAAGCCATACCGTCACGGTGCCAGAAATCATCGCGGGCAGGCGTAGGACCCAGATGGACTTGGCGCCCAGAGATAGGAGCATTCCCGTAATGAGATAGTCGAGAGGGGGCGAATATTGCCCTGCTATCCCAGAGAGGTTGCCGTGCAGCATCATCCGCGCGGCCACAATCTGCCCCAGCTCGTCGATATCAACGGAGAGGTGCATGAGCACCAAGATGCGTAGGCCCAATGCCAACGCCAATATGCAGGCGAGCGATAGGCCAACGGCGGTGGTCGGCAGTTCCGCGCTGCGAAGCAATGGGGTAGATAGTGAGTGCTCTTCTGGGGGATAAGTGGACGCTGTTTCTCGGCTTTGCCGGAAAATGATCCTCATGCCTGTTTAACCCTGTCACACAGTCACCAGTTGGGACGTGGGGAGATTTCATAGGGCCCCTCAACGCTCTCTGGCAGCGCTATGAGTGCGCCATCGATAGTCTTGCTGAAAAGCTCGCATGTACCGTGGCAACTTCCCTAACGTTTGGCTTACTTGAGGTGGACGGCCAGACCAACCCCGCTTGGAATTTGCAGCCCAGCGGCCGAAGGGGCGTCGCCTTCTCACTCGCATTTCGGAACCGTTGGCTCCCAATCATGAGATGGCAAGCATGCCTGCCCGGTCCCGTCCCTGGTACCGCCTTGGCAAAGCTGTCTGTCAGAACCCTGACGCCCATGCCCATGTCGGACAACAGGAAGCCTCATTATTAAGGAACTAGTGGCCATGTGCATAGGCCTAGCCAGCCACATTGTTCCCGAGCATAGGGAGGTCGTCTACCACAACGCGTCCATGTTCTGTAGCGTGGGCCGCTATCCCTTTTGCTATGGCGGCTTCTCCAGCCGGCACGCCGATTTGGGTTTCGAATAGGTTCCGGCCTTGGATGACCCACATGAGCTATTGATAGCCATGGGCTAGTCCGTACACCATGTGGATCGATCATCCGGATGCTGTCCGGACCGATGATCTGGTCTCGGTTGTCGGTCAGGCGGCTGCCCGATTGGCTGACCTAGTTGCATAGCACTGTCGGGTCTGCTGGAGAGTGAGGGCAGGATGAACCGCTGCTGCATCCTGACCCGCTGGAACGGCCTGGGCCTTTGCTATTGCCGGACGGGACCCACTTCCTTCCTGACTGCTGCTCGTCTCGCTGGGCGAGTAGACTTTAGTCGGGCTCCTTAGCCGCCTGGCCTATCCGCACTCCCCCAATAGCAGATGCACTTGGGCTAAAAGTCACTGACCATGAGATGTGTGTAGAGACGGTCTCGCCCTATAGGCAGAGCGGACATGAAGATCGATTTTTCGACGCGTCCATTGCTTATAGCAATACTTGCGGCCTTTTCCCTCTGGGCGCTCGTGAAACTGCTGGAGCGCGCCCTCTGGGTCATCATCGTCGTGTTCTTGGCGCTGATCCTGACGGCGGCAATCCTGCCCATCGTCAACGTAGTGCGGAGGGTTCGCTTCCCGCCTAATGGGTGGCGTTGGCCCAAAGCGGTCATTGTGCTCTTCATCTACCTGCTGGTAATCCTGCTCCTTGCGGGCCTGAGCTATGTCATTGGACGTCCGCTCGCTGGGAATATCCTCCAGCTCTACAACGAGCTTCCTACGCTGGTGCAGTCCATTGGAACGAACTTGAACAAAATTGCCCAGTCCGTTGGGCTGCCGCCCGGTGTGCTGCCATCGCCACAGGACCTTGCCACCCACACGCAGGCGCTGCTGGGGCCGATCACGCAATTCATCCAAACGGCAGCTGGCGCCGTCGTCAAATTTTTCGTCGAACTTTTCCTCGTGCTGGCCCTTACGCTTTTCCTGGTAATTGAGTCCGACAGGGTCAGCGACGCATGGGTCAGCATTTTCCCCCTTGCCCATAGGCCGCGTGTCCGGGAGGTGACCGACGCCGTGATTGCTCGGATCGGCCGTTGGGTGCTCGCGCGTGGAAGTATCGCCCTGATCACGGGCACTCTGGGCGGCCTCGTAGCGTGGCTGCTCGGTCTCCCCTATGCCGTGCTCATAGGTGCGGTCACTGGATTCCTTGAGGCGGCTCCTTTCCTTGGGCCTTCGATCATGGCCATCCCTGTATTTCTAATTGGGCTTTCTCAATCGCTGCTCATTGCCCTCTTGGGCGCGGTGTTTTTCTACGGACTCTCTGAGCTAGATGGGCACGTGTTGTCACCGCTCATCGAAGGGCAGGCCGTGCGGTTGTCGCCAACGGCCATCATCATTGTCGTGCCGCTGGGGCTCGCCCTATACGGCCCTATCGGCGCGCTGCTGGCCATACCCGTTGCGGGGGGCGTCAAAGTAATCCTCGACAAGGTAGGGTTGCCATGGCTGGAGAAGTCACGGCTGGAGGTGCCTGAAGACATCGGGAAAGCGGCAGCCGAGGTTCCCGGCGTCCGAGACGCTCGCGACAAGTGAGCGACGCCTACGTTAAGCCAATCCCGCGTTGTGGAAGCCAGCGCTTCGGTATCGCTGTTCTAGGGCCGTTCGGTAAGCGCGACGGCTGGCGGTCGTTCGCCGATCGCTATCGTGCCTGCTCTTCCGCTGTGGTGAGCACTCGCTCTTGGATGCTGCGTGTGAGCATGAACCCCGGCGTGGGGTGCTTCTTGGTTCGGGCATGGTGCCAATCGGCCAAGGCCTCTTCCCAGTTCACGCCGGGCGGCAGCGCGGCGGCGCAGGAACGGGCCCTGTAAAGGTCGGGGTTTTCCACACCTGGAGGCGGAGTGCCGTTTGCCATGAGCGCCCGCGCGGCAGCCAGCAGTTTCCGGCGCATGCGGATAACCGCCACGTCTGTTGTGCACAGGTGCTCCGTCGTGCGGTCCATGATCCGTCCCATGCTATGGATCACCGCTGAGTCCTGCAGCCTAACGGAAGGGATGCCAGTATAGTTGCGATATTGCTTTGCCCACGGGTCCATCAGAAAGTCAGTGTCCGGGTTGGCCTCCGGCCACCAGTGGGCGAAGAACTTTCCTTTTCGCTCCGGCTTCATGGGCCCCACCCCGTCCGATAGCACGCCGGGCTCTTCGGGCAGCGCACCATCGGGTCGGCGCGATCCAGGCAGCGGTTTGGACGGGTGCCACTGGACGCCCCAGTGGAGCGTGTGCTCGTCATCGATGGGCACGTAGATGGACAGCGGCGTCATGCCGGTGTCGTCGCCGGGGAACATGCCGTAAATGGGGAAGAGGAACTGGGTGGTCCGCCAGTACGTGTTGCCGTTTTCCTCTGTGCGCTCGGCACCGTAAAGAATGCCGGCTTCCGAATCACGGACGTGAAAGCGCGCAGCCAGGTCCCGGTTGTAGAGGCCGTACTTGGGCGAGTCCTCGGCCCGGAGGCGCCGGTGGAGGAAGTACACATGGGTGGAGTCCATTTCACCTTCCAACGCCTGCGCCCAATTGCACTGGTAGACGATCTTCCGGTAATGGCGCCGTTGACCCTCCGCCACGAGGCCCCACTCGAAGCGCGGGACTTGCGGCGGGGCATCCTGGCGGGGGCCCATGTAGACCCAGACCACGCCGCCGAAGTCGGCGCCTCGGTACGCGGTAATCTTCACCTTGTGCTTGAAGCTGCTCTCCGGCTGCTCGTTGGGCATCTCCAAGCAATTGCCCTGGACGTCGAACTTCCACCCGTGGTAGGCGCAGCGCAGGCCGCCCTCTTCGTTGCGGCCGAAGAAGAAGCTGGCGCCCCGGTGCGGGCAACGTTCTTGAGAGAAGCATGGCGTCCCATTGGAGTCGCGCCAGGCCAGCAAGTCCTCGCCCAGTACTCGTACTCGCAGCGGCTGCCCGTCCGGCGGGACTTCCCAGTCATAGGTCACGGGCAGCCAGTATTGGCGCATCAGGTTCCCCATCGGTGTACCTGGTCCAACCCTACACAACAGCTCGGTGTCTTCCTTCGTCAGCAATTTGGGCCTCCTGCCCATCCGGATTTCGGAGCCTCTTATGCTGGCCAAGCCGAAACCGCGCCGGACCAGTGGTGGCATACGTGACACACGAACGGAGTCGCTAGCCTATTGTGGAAGTGCCTGCCGAAGGCGTCAAGCAATCGTCTATGCTGTCCGAGGCCTTTCGGTCCTGCCCATTTCCTAGGGCGGTTCGAACCTTCCCCTCTGCCTGGCCGATGCACGCAAGTCATTCCAACCGAAGCCCCCGGGCGCATCCGGTATTCGGCCTCTTGATCGAGCCGCGCCATGCTGTGCTGTCCTTCTCAGCCGTTTAGGGAAGAATCTCGCCCCTTCCCGGTGTTAACGGGCGCTGAATCAACCCACGCGGGAGGTGCACTTTGTTGATCAGCCGACTTTTTCGGGCTGACCTCCCGATCTTGACCCGCTCTTCTCGCTTGAGCGCTTTTTGAATGTCACCTCTGGTTTCAAGCTAGAGCGGTCTAGGGGTGGATGTACGGCAAGGGCCCACGATTCGGTGCCTTACAAGTCCCTGCCGCCTGAGAGGGAAGGCTAGGATGGGGGCGAAATCGCTTCCCGTGGCGCACGACCGTACACCCAATGTAAGAATGTAAACCCGCTTTAGACGAGCCTGTTGGTGGTGTAAGTAGCGTGAAGTCGGGTCCCGGCTTCTGCTTACGCCCCATACTCGGCGTTTCGAGTTGTTTCTCACGCCGATTTACATGCTACGGCCGCCATTGGCCATGATGTAAACGCAGTAGGTTGGCATAGGCAAGGCGGTGGCCTCTCAGGCGGCAGGTGAGAACCAGCAGCATTTGTTATGACAACGCCGTGGTTGGCGGTAGCGTCAGGGTGACGGCATTCTTCGTACGGGTTGCATGGTGCTCCGAATGACATGCCTGCGCGGGGATGAAGGC
>JBJKQC010000290.1:0-6159 GCA_046705745.1 Dehalococcoidia bacterium | reverse complement strand
GGGTAGGGCCAGGGACGCCCATGGGCGCGCTGATGCGGAGGTACTGGCAGCCCATCGCGACGACGGGTGAGCTTGCAGCCAACCCCGTGCTGGCCGTCCGCATACTGGGAGAAAACCTTACCCTGTTCAAGGACCGCAAGGGTCGCATAGGGTTGATTGCCCAGCAGTGCGCGCACCGCTTGGCGGACATGAGGCTGGGCATCCCCCGCGAAGAGGGGTTGATGTGTGCGTACCACGGGTGGACGTATGACACCACAGGCCAATGTGTGGACCAGCCGGCGGAAAGTCCGGACAGCCGGTTCAAGGAGAAGGTGAAGCTGACGTCCTACCCGGTGGAGGAGCTGGGAGGACTGATCTGGGCCTACATGGGCCCGGAGCCTCGGCCGCTGCTGCCCCGGTGGTTCCCGCTGGTGCGGGAGAATGCGTACCGCCAGGTGGGGATAACGATGATCCCCTGCAACTGGCTCCAGTGCATGGAGAACTCAGTAGACTCGGTGCACACGGAGTATCTTCACGGCTACCTGTGGGAGTACGTGCACGAGCGCTTGGGTGTCACGGACCCCGTCAAGCTCCAGGAAGTGGAGCGGTTCAAGAAGCACCACGTGAAGATAGCCTTTGAGCCCATCAAGTATGGGATAACCAAGCGCCGCCTGCTGGAAGGCGACGATGAGACGAAGGCCAGCGGCTGGACCATCGGCAATCCGCTAGTGTTCCCCTACATGGTGTTGATCGGCAGCCCCGGCCGCTATGAGTTCCAGATCCGCGTGCCGGTGGACGATGAGCACACACGGCACCTTTCCTACCAGGTGTTCCTGCCGGGGAGCACCATCCAGGTGCCGCGGCTGGACGCGGTGCCCACGTTCGACGTGCCCATTGAGCAGCTGCCGGACTATGTGCTGGGGCAGGACATGGTGGCCTGGCCGACGCAGGGGCCCATCGTGGACCGGTCACGGGAGTGGCTGGGCGAGTCCGATAGGGGGCTCATCATGTTCCGCCGCATGCTGGAAGAGCAGATCCGGATTGTGGAGGACGGCGGTGACCCCATGAACGTGTTCCGGGACCCCGCCGAGAACGAGTGCATCGAGCTGCCCTTCCCGAACTACGAGACGCCCGAGCAGGTGCGGCGGTACACGAAGGGCTCCTTGGTGGCGATTACGACCGGCTCCCACAGCCCCTACCTGGAAGAGATCGAGTCGCTCATGCTGAGGGGCGCAGAGACGGCGAAGACGAGGTAAGAAGAGCCGGAGGCGTGAGGATTGGCGAGTCTGCGATGGCGGGCTCCCCCTCACCCCGGCCCCTCCTCCCCGCCACGGCAGACTCTAGCAGTCCCTCTCCCATGATGGAGAGGGGGTTTTTGAAAGACACTCCTGGTGAAGCGGCCTATGGTTGCCAGCAGGGTGGAGGGACGGCCCAAGGGCGTTTGACATGGAAGCCGCTATCGTCAGTGCGTTGCAGCATATCTTTTCCCCTATTCCCTTCCTTGCCCTTCTTGGCGGATCACTTCTTGGAGTGATGAACGGGGCGCTGCCCGCGGGCGCCGTGCCTTTGCTCGCGGTGCTGCTGGGGTTCGCCTATGGCATGGACCCATACATAGCGTTGCCGCTGGCCATTGGAATGACCGCAACAGTCCCGGCGGCGGACACGCTTCCGGCGGTCCTCCTAGGGATGCCTGGGCAGGTTGCGGGCCAGGCTACGATTCTGGATGGCTACCCGATGAGCCGCCAGGGCAAGACCGGAGTGGCCCTGGCGGCCGGCTATTTTTCCGCATTGCTGGGCGGGATCATCGGGGCGGTGGTGCTCCTGGCCTCCATCCCGGTAGCTGGGCCCATCGTCAACACCTTCGGTGCGCCGGAGTTCTTTTTCCTCGGCCTGATCGCGGTCGGGGTGGTCGGGGTGGTCAGCAGTGGGGCGCTGCTTCGTGGCCTCATCGTAGGCGCGCTGGGGTTCTTGATAGCCACTATCGGGTACAACACGGTGACGGGCACGGGCCGACTCACCTTCGGCAGCAACTACTTGTGGGATGGCATGTCCAGCCACATAGTGCCCGTCATCATTGGACTGTTTGCCCTGCCCGAGCTCATCGACCTGGTCGTATCGAACCAGTCCATTGCCGGGACCATAGGGAAGGGTCAGATCACCAAGGGGCGCCGAGAGGGCATCATGGCCTCCTTGCACAACTGGCCCCTGGTGGCACGGTCGTCGATCATCGGCGTTTTCGTGGGCATCCTACCGGGCATTGGGCAGGCGCTGGCGCAGTGGCTCGCGTATGCTCAGGCGCGGCAGACGGTCAAAGGCGGGGTGCGGTCTTTCGGGACAGGAGACGTCCGCGGTGTTATAGCGCCGGAGTCCGCCAACAACGCAGTGGACGGCGGCTCCCTCATTCCCACACTGTTCTTCGGCGTTCCTGGAAGCGTGGGCATGGCCATTTTCCTGGGGTTCTTGGTCGTGCTGGGGCTCCAGCCCGGTCCGGACATGCTGACCACGCATTTGGACCTCACCGTCATCATCGTCATCAGCTTGGTGCTGGCGCATGTCATAGGGACGATCGTCTTGCTGGGGATGTCACCCACCGTTGCGAAGCTGGCGTTTATCCGGCCCAATATCTTGGCCCCGCTGACCATTGGACTGTTGGTCTTGGCGTCATTCCTGTCCAGCTACTCGTTCGACGACCTCATCGTGTTGCTCTTTTTCGGCTTCCTGGGCTTTTTCATGAAGAGCTACGGATGGCCACGCCCGCCGATCATCATCGCCCTCGTGGTCCAGAAGACTGTTGAGAAGTACTTCTTCATATCGATAAACAGCTATGGCGTCTCCATGCTGGCAAGACCGCAGTCCATTGCCATTGTTCTCATTGCCGTCGCCCTTGCTGCATTCACCTTGCGCATCCAACGGGGCACGACCAAGGCCGTCGCGGCGGCAGCGGACGAGGAAACGCATGGCACACCCCCCCCAACGGGCCCGAGCGCGGGCCGGCCAGCCGGGCCTTCTGGCCCGAGCCTCGGGGAGCGCATCGCGGGCCTCCCCCTCGCCGTGAAAAAGGGCGTTCCCGTGGCGGCAGTGGTGAGGCCCAATGCCAACGGCATATTCATTCTGGCGTGCGTAGCGTTCATGGCTACCTTCCTCGCCTCGGCGTTCCACTGGCAACGGCCGGCGGCGCTCTTTCCGGAGTTGGCCAGCATTACGGGGCTTTCCCTTATCGTCGTCTACGCTGTGACTCACGTCCGTGGCGTGCTGCGCGGCAAGATCACTGGGGAGCGAGGGCAGATTCTCGACATCGGCCGGCGCGAGACCACGGCCGCGCCCAGCGTCGTGCGGTGGCGGATGGTAAAGGCCGTGGGCACGACACTCGCGTTGGTCTTCGCCATCTGGCTGGTCGGGTTTAAGATAGCCGTTCCGGTTTACGTGCTGCTGTATCTCTATTTCTTCGGCAAAGTCCGGTGGTGGCAGGCGCTCGCGGGCGCGTTATTCTTCGTGGCGTTCATGTCGGGGGTGTTCGACCATGTACTCCACGTGACATGGCCGCACAGCGTTTTCTTTTCATAGGGTGAATGGTGACCGAAACGATTCGAAACTAGTCCGGAACACAGAAGGAGGATTTCCAGTGAAGTTTGTGATATTTGGCCGCTCCATCGTCCGGTTTGGGATTGCGGCGCCGATCGCCGCGTTGCTGGTGTTAGCACTGGCCGCGTGCGGAGGGACCTCCGCCACGCCCACGCCGACGCCAGGCACTTCTTCGACACCGACCGCTGTTCCATCTGCGACCACGCCCACGAGTTCGGCAGCGACTCCTACGGCGACCAGCGCCCCGGCGGCAACGCCCACTCAGAACGTGTCATTCGCAGGAAAGACGATCAAGATTACGGTGGGATACGCACCGGGTGGAGGATTCGATACCTACTCCCGGATCATCGCGGCGTACCTGCCAAAGGCGTTGCAGGGCAACCCCCAAGTAGTCGTCACCAACGAGCCGGGAGGCGACACGCTGGTGGCCGCGACTGACGTGATGAACAAGCCCGCCGACCCCAATACGATCAACATCGTGGCGATGATCTCTTCGCTGCCCATCCGGACGGTGCTTGGACAGACGCCGGGGTTTGACCCCAGCAAGCTGATTTATCTGGCGAGCCCGGACCCAGGTTGGACTGACATCACGCTCTGCGTTCACCCATCGGCGGCACAGAGTCTGGACCAGTTCATGAAGAGCTCTGCGCCAATTACTGTGGCTGGACTATCAGGCATTTCCAACTATGACCTGTTCGCCAAAATGCTGGAGCAACTGGGCGCACCTATCAAGCTAGTCCTAGGCTACGGTGGCACCTCCGAGATGATCGCCGCGTTCAATCGGAACGAGGTCCAGGGCACCCCGTCTTGTCGTGACGCGGATGAGCAGAAGAACACCGCCTGGGTGACGCAGAACCAAGCAGTGCCGCTGATCTATCAAACCAAAGAGCCGGACTGGGTAACGGCGGGCCAGAAGGGCGGGAAGTGGCCGTGGGTCGAGAGTCTGGTGGACTTCGCCAAGGCCCAGAACGCCAGCGCCGACCAGATGGCGGTGATAAACACCCTGAACTTCGCCGGGGGTATCAGTCACGTGTTTGCCGCGGCGCCGAGCACTTCGCCGGCAGAGGCTGCGGCGCTGGAGACCGCCTTGGAGCAGATCATCAAGAGCCAGGCCTTTCAGAATGACATGAGCCAACGCGGTTACTCCGTTGGGCTGACGACTGGGGCTGAAGTGAAGAAGGACATCGACGGCATCAACAACTTGTCGTCGGGGGCCAAGCAGATCCTGGGGAACTTGTTCAAACAGTCTTCCTAGCGCTGCTTTGAGCGACGCTATCTTGACAGCCGTCGCAACAATGAGGTGAAAGAGGGGGCGGTGGCACGTACGCGCCACCGCCCCCTCTTTGTTTGGCGTCGCGCCATGGTTCTCATGGAGAGCACGGCCTGCTAGTATCCGCGTCTGGACGAAGGGCAGGCCCCGAGCGGACCGCACACAATAAGCCGGGCCAATACCATCCACTCGCTTCTGGAGGACAACCGATGACTTTCGAGCGCCCAGTGATGGATGTGGAGGACGCTCTTGTTGCGTTAGATGGCATGCTTAAGGCGGCCCCCGAAGAATCGTCCCGTCCGCTGGCCTTCGCCATCGTCGACGATAACGGCGACCTAGTGTGCTTTGCGCGCATGGACGGCGTGCCGGCCTTCAATACCCACTATGCGCGGCAGAAGGCATATACCTCCTCCCGCATGCGCCAGGACCTTCAGGCATTCGCTGAGATGCGGCGGACCACGGGCAGATCGCTTTCGGACTTCGCTGACCCGGGGCTGGTGGGTTCGGCGGGTGGCGGCGTGGCGATTACGGACCCGAGGAGCGGCCGGGTCGTCGGCGCGATAGGCGTCAGCGGCGGCACACCCGAGGAGGACGACCGGGTGGCCAGGGCAGGGCTCGCGGCGCTGAAACTCTAGGGTCCCCCAGAGGACGGAATACTGGTCATGGAGGAGCAAGGGATGCACAGGCGTCAGACGCTGGGGCTGGACGAGGCCAAGGCCGCAGCCGACACCATGCTGGAGAACGCAAAGCAGGTAGGCGGGCGTCCCATCGCCATCGCGGTCACGGACGACCGCGGCGAGCTCATGTACTTCATTGCCCAGGCGGGGGTGAACGCGGCCCTTGCCCGGCAGAACGCATTCAAGAAAGCCTATACGGCGGCCTGCATGCGCGCGGACACGCGGGCGTTCGAGGAGCGCGTGCGGAAGAGCGGCAGGAGCGTGCGGGACTTCGGCAACCCCAACTTTTTTGCGGGCGGCGGCGGGGCGGTGGTCGTGGCCGAGGACGGGACGATCCTGGGTGGTCTGGGCGTCAGCGGGCGCACCGACCAAGAAGACGAAGACATCGTGCAGGTGGGCATCGGGCTCATGCGATCGCTGCTCGCACAGCACGGGTGAGAGGCTGTAAGTGCACTTCGAAGGCAAGGTAACCCTCAACGCGGACCCGGTGGCGGTCTGGAAGATCGTGCTCGATGTTGACCAATTCGCCGATTGCATGCCCGGCGTGGAAGACTTAACGAAGGTGGACGACCACACCTTCGATGGCACTATGAAGGCGAAGGTGGGGCCGATTTCGGGGGACTTCACCTTTCGAGCTCAAATCGTCGAGAG
>JBJKQC010000289.1:0-7258 GCA_046705745.1 Dehalococcoidia bacterium | reverse complement strand
ACACTGGCGGTACATCAATCGCTCTAAGGACGGACCATGAGGAACGAAGGCTACGCCGCGCCTGAGCTGCTGGTGGACACCGACTGGCTGGCCCAGAACTTGAACGACGCCCGGTTACGCATCGTCGAGATGGGCACCAAGCCAGAAGACTTCGAGCAAGGGCACATCCCCGGTGCCGTGCTCTGCGAGGACTGGCACATCAAGAGCACATCCAATTCCGCGCTGGTTGCAACGCCATCGGAAGCAAAAGCCCTTTTCGAGTCCATGGACATCGGCGACGAGACCCTAGTCATCGCCTACGACCGCATGCGCAACCGCGACGCGTCTCGCTTGTGGTGGGTGCTCACCTACTACGGCCACATGAATGTGAAGGTGCTGAACGGGGGATGGAAGAAGTGGACGTTGGAAGGCCGTGCGGTTGAGGTCGGCAAGGGACCAAGATCAGGGAAGGCCACGACAACCTTCACGCCGAGGCCTGACCCAGCCTCTCTTTCCACGGTCGATTCACTGAAGGAGGCCATCGCCAAGCCAGACGTCGTCATCTGGGACATCCGGTCGCCGGAGGAATACCGGGGCGAGAACGACCGCGGGAACAAGCGGAGAGGCCACATTCCCGGCGCCTGTCACCTGGAATGGGTGGAGCTAGTCAATGAAACAGACCACACCTTCAAGCCCGCCGAAGAGCTGCATCGGCTCGCCGAGAGGCTAGGCATAGGTCATGGCACCCCGGTCCACGTGTACTGACAGGGCGGTGTCCGTGCGGCGCACGGCACGCTAGCCCTCAAGCTCATCGGCCACGAGGATGTCCGCATGTACGACGGCTCCATGCTGGAGTGGGCCAACCGCGAAGACACCCCGCTGGAGGTGTAGGGGCGACGCCGGTGGCTCGCCCCTGGCCCATCATCTCCTCACCCCTGATGGCAGAGATGGGAGTGAGACCTCATGCCACTCACCCGCCGCCACTCAGCGCGTACAGCCGTGTAGGGGCGTTCAGTTGAACGCCCCTACACCCGCCTGCCTCGACTTTCGCCTCAGCGGCAAAGGCTCGATCGCCGGCTATCATCCCTTGCCTACTGCCCTTGCCTACTGAATATTGAACACCGCCTGCACCGTCACCTGAATATCGCTCTGCCCCGGCATGATCACCGTGGATGCCTCTGGCGCCGCCGCGCCCGCGGCCATGGGGAGCGCCGTCTTCGGGTACTGCGGCGCGCTCGTCTCGGCCACGTACGCCAGCTTGCCCCGCGTCGCGCCCAGCGCCTTGGCGTACGTGTCCGCCTTGGCCAGAGCGTCCTGCAGCGCCAGCACCCGCGCCTGCTGCTCCAGGTCGGACGCATTCGAGAAGGTGAACGAGATGTTGTTCACCCGAGTCGCGTCGCCGCCGGCCTGCACCGCCCCGTCAATGATGGTGCCGAGGCTGGTCAGGTCATGCACCTTCACCGTCAGCGTGTTCGTCACCCGGTATCCCGTGATCCGTTGCCTCTGGGTCTGAATGCCGTTCTGCGTCACCTGCTCGTAGGTGTACTGTGGCTGAATGTTGAAATACGAGGTCTGGATGTCTTGGTCCTGGACTCCGTTGTCATGCAGCACCTTGATGGTCCCGTCCATCGCCTGGGCTGCTATCTGCCGCGCGTCCACCACCGTCGCCGCGTCACCCTCGACGCCCAGCGACAGAACGGCCATGTCCGGCGTCGCATGCACGACCCCCACGCCCGTCACGTTAATCCCCTGCCCGTATCCAGGTTGTACCGGGTATGCCGTTGCCACCTGTGCCACCCCTCCCGTCTGCGCCGGCAGAAACGCCGAGTTGCTCCCCGGCGCGTTCCCGCCCGTGCTGCCCTGCGCATTGCCCGCGCACGCTCCCGTCGCCACCACCGCCAGCATCAGCCCCACCGCCATTGCCGTCCACTTGGCCCATCTGGAATGGACCGCCTCCGACCCAACTGTCCGTATCTTTTCCACCCCGCACCTCCATTCTTCTGTGAGTGCTTATGGTTCTTCCTCAGGGCGTTCCTGCCCATCACCAAGTAGGACGTTCAACGCCCGTCAAAAGTTCCCATTACTCCTGTCCGCAAATCCCAGGGCTGTCGGCAAATCCCAGGGGCCAAAGCGCCCGCCGTATTTACCATGCCGTCGGCTCGCCCTGACGATGCCAGGCTGGCCCTCCGACCTTCTGCCCCTTTCAACCTCCCCGGCTGTTCCTGAGTTGGCCGAAAGAGAAGCGGCTCCACAAGGAAATGGCCTCGGAGTAACATTCCCGTACGTCGGTCGGCGCTCCCAACGCGGGAAACGCACCCGGCCCAATGCCTGGTTGAGGGCCGGCCTTGTTGGACGACCATATCCTCGGGCGGCTCTGCCTAAGTTCCGACGCCATCCGCTGATTCATGAAGACCGTTTCTTCGCGGAATTCGTCTCACAAATACGTGGCCCAGCTACATGGCCCAGCGGAAGACTCCTACGTCTGCCCGGCAGAAAGGACGAGTATTGGATCTGCACATCGCGCTGATCAGCTTTCCGATCATCTTCTTGGGCGAGCTGCCTGATAAGACGATGTTCGCGAGCTTGGTCATGGCCACAAAGGGCAAGCCGCGTCAGGTGTGGCTTGGCGCGGCGGGTGCATTCGCCGTCCATGTGGCCATCGCCACCACCGTAGGCATCGCGATATTCTCGTTTCTGCCGCATCGGGCAGTGGACGGCATGGTCGCCGCCCTATTCTTGGCGGGCGCAGTTTATGCATGGTGGCTGGGTAGTCACGAGGAAGGGGATGAGATAGCCGGCGACAGCACCTCCACGCATGGCGTCGTGCTCACGGCCTTTCTCGTCATCTTCGTAGCCGAGTGGGGTGATCTGACCCAGGTACTCACGGTTAACCTGGCGGCGCGCTACCACTCTCCCATCTCCGTGGCCGTCGGCTCGGTCCTCGCTCTATGGGCGGTGGCCGGTCTTGCAGTGACCGGCGGTCAGGCCCTTCTGCGGCTCCTCGACGTGAGCACAGTCCGCAAAGCGACCTCGGTGGTGTTAGTCGGCCTGGCCGCCTACACGGCCTGGTCCGCGATTCACTGACCCATGTCAGCCAGATAGTGTCAGCGAAGCGGCAGCCTCCGTCTCCTGGTCCTAGGCCAGCCCCAAACCAACCGTTTCCCCCATTGACTGTCCAACGCCCACCGCTTCTATCTCGGTTAATCTGGCGCGTATACTCACAGATACACGGGTGGTGCGAGGTGGTGGTGCCGGGTCTTGTCCCGTTCCGCGCTTGTGCCGCCTCCCCCGAGGAGGCGCAAAATGGAAACGCAATTCCTGGAAACTGACGGCGGCCGCGTCGCATACGAGGACTCCCAGTCCGAGGGCCCGCTCACGGTCCTCATATCGCCCATGGGTGCTTCCAGGTCCGTGTTCAGGTTCCTCACGCCCCGCCTCATCGACGCGGGCTTTCGGGTCGCCGCCGTCGACCTTCGCGGCCACGGCGAATCCACATTCCACTTCTCCGACTACTCCACCGCCGCCCACAGCCGTGACGTCCTGGCGCTCGTGGACAAGCTGGACGCCGGCCCCGCCTTCCTCGTGGGCAACTCCTACGGCGGTGGCGTCGCCGTCTGGGCCGCCGCTGACCAGCCCGACGCCGTCCGGGGCATCGCGCTGGTAGGAGCCTTCGTCCGCAAGGCGAAGATGAATCCCGCCATGGCCCTCTTCATGAAACTCGCCTTCGCCGGCCCCTGGGGTCCCGCCGCCTGGATGTCCTACTACCCCAGGATGTACCCCAACCGCAGGCCGCCCGACTTCGCCGAGCACCTGGGCGAGACGAGGCGCATGTGGAAGGTGCCCGGCCGCTTCGCCGCCTTCCGGAAGCTGACCAACACGAACAATGACGGACAGGAATCCAAGCTGGCCCAAGTCAAGGCGCCCACCATCGTCATCATGGGCGATGCAGACCCAGACTTCCCGAATCCCACCGAAGAAGCGACCTTCCAGGCAAGCGCCCTCAATGCCGACCACGTCATGGTTCCCGGCGGCGGCCACCACCTCCAGGCCGACTCCCCCGACGAAGTCGCCGGAGCCCTCATCCCCTTCCTCGCCCACTGCGCGGCCGGCACGTAGCGGCCATGCCGCTACCACCCACTTCGTCATGTCTGGCCGTCGAACAGCCCGACAAGCTCGTCCGGCTTCCACACACAGATGCCGAACCAAACTTTCAACTCGTCAGCCATGCACAGGACCCCCTTGTCCAGAGTGACGAAGTAGTCATTCTCGCGGAGCAGATGCGCATGTAGATGGTCCCAATCACGCCAATCGGGTGGTTTGCTCCGGCCTCGGGCCGTGAGACGCCTAGCCGCAAGGTCGTGTATCTCCCCCATCGCTCATCGAACCCGTCGAGGCCCAACATATCTCTTCCCAAAACCCAATCGCCTAGCCGGGCAACCGAATTTACCTCGGTAATATCCAGCAATGAAAGGTCATCGATCTGAGAGGCCAGAGGATCATCAGGGATGTCCTCACGAATCCTGGCTGTCACCTCCAATTGAACGACTCCCTGTCTTGCCAACGCTATAAGGCGACAGATGGCCTCAACCTGCGGTCTCTCATCCCAGTACTCACGCACCGCGCTTGTACCAAGAGTGATCCGGCTTGGTGCGCTGGCGTTAGGCGCATGTTGTGGGAATGGTGTATTGACGTCGTTACCATTCATATAAACCCCGCTCACACCATTCGCGTTTGCTCGCCCTCTACCCTTCTGCCGCCGCGCGCTTGGAGCATGCGCCCCCGGCGACACGCCTCCTCACTTTCGTGGTCCCAGAAAACGATCACCGTTGTAGTGGATGAGATGATCCGGGTTATCCACAAGCCAGACCTCGGTCTCCCAGGCGATCTCCCTCATGTGCCGGCGAAACTCTCTAAAGCTCGGGAAGGCGCTTACATGGACGACTCCGACCGAACTGTCCTTGAGCATCTCCTCCAGCTCCAAGACTCGCTTGGGTGACATTGGTCCGTGTGAGGTAACTGCTTCGATCAGAAACAGCCAATTCCGCTTCGGGTCGTACAACACGACGTCTGGCAACTTGTCGTGCTCGGTCAGAGGTATGCCCAATCCTTCCAGCGTCTTCGCGTCGACAAACAATTGCTTCTTGGCCGTGTCGCCGAGGTAGAGTAGCCGGGAGCCATGGGCAAAGCGCCGCCCGAATTCCTCGACGATGGCCCTCTGGACCTCGTTATGTTTTCCCGGCGATAGCTGAACGGTCACGCCCCGGGGCAATCGGACGGGGACTTGGTTATGGACCCGTTCACGGTTGTACCTGTCAATCAGCGTGCCTTGTTCTCGGCGGAACTTGGCCGCCGCAGTCTCCCAGCGAGGGGTCCCATAAGCACGGACTGCTTCAAGGGCCGCAGGCGTGATGGCGTAGTGTGCGCGAGGACTGTTGGTGGGGAGGCCCGGCTCAAAGGGGTTGTAGTCGGCGATGCGGCCTTGCACGAACTGGTGCAAGACCTGGCGGCGAAAAGTCTCTCGGGTGTTCGGCGCGTACTGGGTGCCGAAGTGTTCCTTCAGAAAGTCCATAACCCCTTTGGTCACGGTATGCCCAGTTCGGTCCGCCGCGGACCATGGCGCGTCGGGCGTGAGACCGCAGAGAGCAATCAATGTCATCCCTGACATCTGGTTGTATTGCGCGGGTGGCATCCCCAACTCCATGAGGATCTGTTGCGCTTCCTCGACTTTAGCCAAGGACGGCCTCACCCGCGCAATGCTGGGCAATCAGGCCGGTCACAAGGTCATCCAACGCAGCCATCGGCTCTGGCAGATTTTTCGTCCGCCTACCGAGTTCAAGGATGATGTCCCGTCTGGGAAGCGGCATTGCGCGTAGCTCGGTTGCACTTACCTGTGTGTTGCCGTTAATGCAACGGAAGTACCTGTCGAGGAGCGTGCTGTTGTACAACGCGGACAGTCCCCAGACCTCGTCTTCCAAGAGCGTGCCGCCAGGCCGATGGACGTAGTTGAGATGGTTCTCCAGACCAATAAACGGCACGGGAAAGCGGTCCGCTAAATAGGGCGCGGCTGTCAGACGCCGCCGTTCTTCTTTGGCGCTGAACCGCCGGACCAGAACGTAGTTCCGGTCTGGCAAAAGCAACGTGCCGGCTCCGGCGATTTTGATGTACTCAGGCTTATGCCGATCGAGCGGCCAGGTGATGTCCATGGGTCGGACGTGGTTCATCCACAGAAGCGGCACGTGCGTAACCGGCACTTCACCGGCTTCATCAATCAGATCGGTCGCCCGGAACGGCACCACGGGCCCAGTGGAGATATCGAGGCCCAAGCCTTCCAGGGTTTGAGGCCAGTCGTCTACGAGAGCAAGCACGTCCTCATCGTCCGGCGAGAGAGGAAGACGGAGTATCCTGTCTCGGACAGTCCGGTGCAGGGCGCGAGCCATTGACACCGTACGTTTGGCCGCGGCTCCGATGTCCTGTACGCCGGTGCTCGATGTGATGGCCAACGTAGGTTCAGATTGCCGCCAGAGCCATCTGTCGTCTCGAACCGCATGAAGGACGACGTTCTCCTGTAGGACCTCGTCACGACTGAAGGCGTCCCGTCGGGAGCCGAAGACATGGACTTGGATGGGCCGGACCATATCGAAGAACGTCTCGCGAAACTGCCGAAAATAAGGCCCCGAGGCGAAGCTTCGTGGGGTGATGAAGATCAAATCGCCGCCGTTCCGGATAAGTGCGGCCCCCACGGCCATGAATAGGCCGTAGATGTTGGGCTGACCGTGGACGACTGACTTCGCCGCAATAGCCCGAGGGTCGTCCTTCCCAACCTTGAAGTAGGGCGGGTTGGCAATGACCACATCGAATCCCTGGTCCGGCGATTCATACGGAATCAGCGCGCCGAAAGACTGTAGGGCTCCAGCGTGGGCCAGGATGAAGTCAGCGTGAGTTATTTCCACTTCGACCGCAGCCCCATAGGCCAAAAGACACCAGTCGCGCAGGTAATCGAGGACCGCCCCGAGTGGCCCAAGCAACTCCGGCTGGACCTCATATGCGCTTACTGTGACGGCACGAGGCGGCGTCGGGCGGGATACGAGAGCTTCGACGGCAGCACAGGCTAAAACACCGGTGCCCGCGGCAGGGTCCAAGACCCGAAGGGTTTCACCCTCGGCCTGGATTTGCCGGGCCATGAAATCGGCAACCGGGACTGGCGTCAGATACAGCCCGTGGCTCTTGCGATGGCCGGCGTCCTGCTGGCGCGCATGCCATTCGCCAACACGGTCCTCGT
>JBJKQC010000288.1:0-3284 GCA_046705745.1 Dehalococcoidia bacterium | reverse complement strand
TCGCCGGCGTCTTCTTGGTCCGCGGCCTCCCCTAAGTAACGTGGGCGGAGGTGGGGCTCATCGGTCGGACAGCCTAAGAGTCGGTGGGTGCTGGCCCTCGCCTCTCGGCGTATGATGCGCCTGCCGGCATATCCCGTCCCGTTCCTGCGATGCGAAAGGTGCGAAAGAAAGGAGCGAGCTATGGGTGAAGTCCTCGCTGTCGGATGCACGCATTACCCCAGCCTCTTGCGCGGGCCTCAGGCCTACACCTCGACGGTCCTGGCCTGCTCACCAACCCTGTCGTCTCCGAGCGCATGCGCGATATGGCCAACTGGCCGGAAGGCGCTCGCTTCCAATGGGAGAACCAGGAAGAGGAATCGGTGCTCCACGAGCAGCGGATGGTCCAGGCCTTCCGCAAGCTCCGCCAGGTCATCGACGACTTCGATCCTGACGCTGTGCTCATCTGGGGCGACGACCAATTCGAGAACTTCCACGAAGACCTGGTTCCGCCACTGGCCATCCATTGCGACGAAGAGTTCCCCAACGTTTCGCCCCTGACTAGCGCGCCGAAGAACCCGTGGGGCGAGCCGGTCGACAAGACGTGGTGCTGGAGGGGCCACCGCGAGCTGGCCAAACACATCGCAACGCAGCTCATGGAGCGGAACTTCCCCATTCCTTACTCCTACAAGCCCGCGCACGCCAAGCATGGCATGGCGCACGCCTTCGCCAACACAATCCTGTACCTGGACTGGGACCGGCGCGGCTGGCCCTACCGCACAATCCCCTTCTCCGTGAACGCCCTTGGGCGCAATTTCGAGGTCTCCCGCGAAGGCTTTGGCCACCTGCGTCCCGAGCTTGCTGGAACGGACGTCGACCTCTTCGCCTCGCCTCCGGGACCGTCGCCGCGCTCGCTCTACCGCCTGGGCAAGCTGGTGCGGCAGATTGTCGACGAGCGCCCCGAACGGGTCGTGCTCATGGCGTCCTCGAGCTGGTCGCACTCCTTCCTGACTCAGAAGAACGAGTGGCTCTTCCCCGACCGCGAGACGGATGCCGTGCACCTCGCCCAGTTCAAGGCAGGCGAGCAATACAAGTGGGCTGAGATTACCAACCGAGAGGCGGAGCAGGCCGGGGGACACGAATGGAAGAACTGGATATGCCTAGCCGGCGCCACCGAAGGGCAGAAGCCCATCATCGTCGACTACGTTGACTCGTGGGTGTTCAACTCCAACAAGTGCTTCTGCTACTTCGAGCCCGGCCGTCTTGCTGCCGCAGCGTGATGAGCATTCGGAAGGACCGAGGGTGCTATCCTGTGAGTAGTTCTCTGTCCGCGCCCAGATGCGGGACGTGCGGCGCGGAACACAACGAATCGCGATGAATGAGCACTTGGTCGTATTTGTGGTAGCCGTGATTGCCGCGGCTTTGGGAGTGGTGGGCCTTGTCGTCCGGGCCGTCCTCCTATGGAAAGGCGTCAACGCCTTGAATCACATTGCGGACGCGCTGCGTAAGCCCAAGAAATGAGCAACCGCGGACGTCCTGAGCGCCCGAAGCCACGCCAAGCCATCATCATTCCTTGCCGGTTAGGTTGGCTGCTCAGGGGGTAGCCGTCGGCGTGGGATGGCCTGACTCCTCCGCTGCCCGCAAGAGACAGGCGGCCATTGAAAGTTCGACAGGACTAGGCCTGGGTCTGCTCGCCCTGAGGTCCGAGTAGGACTCGCGAATTCTGTCGGGGCTCTCGAAGGGGGCCTTCGCAATGGACGGGGAATGGTGCTTTTGGGCCAACGACGTTTCGTTGGAGACTGATTCAAGTCTGACCGGACTGTAACAATGTCGTACCGAGACCGCCGCGCATGGGTCTGGGCCCTAGTCTGGACCCGCCGGCTGAACATCCGGGTGCCCGTGCTGGGCTCTCGCCTGGCTTTCGGCGCCATCTGGCTCATCGCCGTGCCTCTCACGATTTGGGGCGTCCGGGCCATCTACGTGCCCATCATCGGTGGTGGCCTCGGACCCTCCGCCGCATGGTGGGCGGCCATCGGCGTTGTTGTCCTCATCATCGTTTCCGTGGCCCTGCACGCCCTTGGCCATATCCTGGCCGCGCGGGTTACGGGGTCCGGCCTGCCGCCCGTTACGCCCGTCTATCCGCTTGGGGACTCGGCGCAGGTCTGGCCGGAGGCCGGCGGCCAGGCGAGCGAAGCCCTGTCGGCCATCGGCGGGCCGGTCGTGAGCCTGCTCGCAGCCGGCGCCGCCTTTTTGGTCTGGAACGCCCAGCTCGACACCTTCGTCGACACCATCTGTCTGTTCTTGTTGTACTACAACCTCGGCTTGGCCGCGCTGAACGCCGCGCCGGTGTTTCCCTTCGATGGTGCTCGGCTAGTGCGGGCCGTCGAACAGGTGGGGACCGACGGCGTAGTGGCGAGGTGGTTGCTGACTAGGCGCGGAGGCTTGCTCCTCATCGCCGCCTGGGTTGGATGGGCGGCCTTTCTGGCGTCGCAGCGGCTACGGTTTAGCGTGGAGACTAGCGGGGCCGGTCTGGTCCTCACCGCCCTTGCCGCTCTGAGCCTTGGGATGCATCGCCAGCCGGACAAAGTAAAGCGTCCGCCCGTTGAACGCTCGGGTTGGGTCCATCGAACGACACTCTGGATCCTCCCCGTCGTGGTCTTGGCGCTCGCCGGCATCAGCGCCCTGCCGCTGCCCACCAACAGTGGCATGGAGGCGCCGGGGATTGCCGCCTCCGTCGGGCCCATGGTGCACGTGCCTGAGGGTAAGGCATATCCGGTCAAGGGGACCCTCCTCCTCACTACGGTCGTGCCCCAGGCGCCCATCGCCGTGGCGGAGTGGGTATATGCGCGTCTCAGTCCGGACGTGCGGCTCACCAGCCCCGCGCAAATTGTGCCCGCGAACACCACCGCCCAGGACCTGGCCATCCAGGGCTTCCGCGACCTCCAGGCAAGCGAGAAGACTGCCACTGTCGTGGGTTTACAGCTTGCTGGCTTTCAGGCAAGCCTCCTGTACGCCGGCGCCGAAATCTTGCAGGTCGAGGCCTCGAGCCTGGCCAGGGGCATCCTGCGACCCGGCGACCGGATAATCGCGGTGGATGGCACACCCGTCACTACCGTCACCGACGTCTCCAAGCTACTGGACGCGTCGCCCCAGGCCGCGTCCGCTGAGCTCGGCATCGACCGCAACGGACAGACTCTCACGGTGCAAGTGCCGCTCATGCGGCCCAGTTCCACGGGATCGCCGCCGCGCATTGGCATACTTGTCGGACCCACGTCGGACCGGCTAGATCTTCCCTTCCCCGTGAGCAT
>JBJKQC010000287.1:0-4184 GCA_046705745.1 Dehalococcoidia bacterium | reverse complement strand
GAGCCCAGGCCCGGGCGCGCGATGCTCGGGCGTGAATCGTACCATTGCATGTACTGGTCCGCCTGGGCCGGCGTTATCTGGCCGTTCTGGACCATCTGATTGAGCCGTTGTTGCAGTTGGTCGTTTTGGGTTTGCTGCGCCGCCTGGGTTATGGCGTTCTGCACGGTCTGCTGGTCTATGCCAAGAATGGATGCCAGCTTCGACACGAAGTCCTGGTAAACGGTGTTCGTCGTGCTGCTCCCGCTACTTCCACTGCCGCCTTGTGGCGTGCTCGGTGGTGTCGCTGTCTGGGCGAAAATAGTGCCGCCGACGGCCGCCAAGGCCAGCACGCCGACGAGCATGGCAGCCATAATTCCTCGTTTTCTCACTTTTGTTTCCCTTCCTTTCAGCCTTTGACCGTTGATGGTCTGTCCGGTTAATAGCACGGCTCGTTATCTCGTTTGTGGATCCCTGGTCTGTGCTGTCACCTCCGCCGTCCACGCCATCTCACGAAGCCAACGGTAGCGGAACACTTTGGAGGATTTATGGAGAGCACGGCGCGACCCCAGGAACGGCGCTCAGGCCGCCATCCGCTTTCGGACCGTTGGCTTTGCTCCCCAGCGTGACCCCGCTAGCGCAAGTCGCAAGGGGCAGAGCAGAAGAGGCTCCCGTCCTGGCGCCAGTGCCCAAGCCACCGAGGGACGGTGAAACCCGAGAGGCCCATACGCGGCAGCCTGGGGTTCTTGGCAACCGGGTTTTACTCCGCATGCCGGATGCCCAAAAGCCCTTCGTAATCTTCTCGCAAGAAGATTCCTGCGGCATGGGTAATTAAGAGAGCAGTTGCCGATCGGGAGATGTATACAGACAGAGCGGAACGAGCCAACGTATCTTGACCTCGTTGTCATGGACTCGGGACGCAGCTCTCTGCTCAGCTGCATTGACTCCTGCAGGACGGTGAGGCGGCGCAGACGGCCTACCGAGGACGCCAAGCTACGTGCGATGCCTTGTCGGAGACAGCGCAGCTTCTCGCGCTGGCGGCTGGACCAAAGTTGCTGAACGGCGGACGAAGGTAGGACTTCGCCTGACTGTGGTGGAAAGGGACGCCCCTGCAAGGGGCGTCCCTTTCCACAATGAATGCTGATGCCAATGGCGCCGATACAGGCCGCTGACGCAAACGCAACCGTTTGGCGACTGGCCTAGCTCGCTGTGTTGGTCTGCAAGTCCCAACCACCGCCAAACGGGGTGGTAGAACCGTCAGGATTTTGCTGCAGGTATTGCCACTTGACCTGGCCATAGCTAAAGGTCACGGACTCGGTCGGATTCTGGCCACCGCTTCCGTCCTGCACGGCGGTGACGCGAGCGTTCTCAAGTGTGTACTGCATGAAGCAAATTTCCTTGGCTCCGAGGCTACACACTTGCAAGGTGACCGTGTAGGCCCTGCCCAGGGCTGCCGCTTCGCTCAACTGAGGACTGGCCTTGTCCAGTTGCTTGGTCACGGAGAACGGTTCGAAGGTGACCTTGCCGCTAGTGGTGGGCGTGCCGGGGTTGCTCACACCGCTCTGATACGAAAGCACGTTTATCCAGTGAAGGTGTGTTGGATCTGTCGATGTTCCAAGAATATCCCCGCCCCTCAGACCCTGAATCTGCAAATACATTGCCACCGTAGGTGACTGCGTTGTCAACTGGTCAAGGTTGACATGAACATTCACATCGCCCGGTGCACCCTGAGGCCCCTGCGGTCCGGGATCGCCCTGAGGCCCTTGCTGCCCTTGCGGACCTTGGGGGCCCTGCGCATTCCATGAAATGGCCGTTTCATCGGGCCGGCAAGCCGTCCCCTCGGTGACCACACGAACATTGCCAGGCTTCGAGACGCAGGCGTAAATGATCGGACTCGCCGCCTGCCCCGTAAATTGCGCCACGGCGACGCCTCCGCCCAACACCCCAACAGCAAGCAAGAGCACCGACCCGCATAGCAAGACGAGCCGCCGGGGACTACCGCTTAATTTCGCCAGCATGACCGTTCTCCTCTCTCCACTCAAACAAAATGACAGGAGTATGCTCCCTAATTTGGACTAACACAATAAGCGCAAAGACGGCCATTTCGGCTCATGCGGTGGCTGTATTACCTTCCGGTCGCCGAGGCCCGTACGGCTTCATCCCGCGCCCTGGCCAGATGAGCGACATTGAGGTACCGGCCGCGGTCTCGGCCCAGCTTGGACCTAGGTCGAGCCACACGGGGCTGTGGGACAGGAAGACGCCCTTTCCTGCGTGCTATGCTCCGGTCAGATCGACTGGCGGAGGCGCGCCATGGCACCTGGCGGCTCGGAATGGCTGGCCCTGACTCCGGAGCCGGCGCTGGAGCCTGAGCTCCCCATCTGTGATCCGCACCACCACTTCTGGGCGTTCCGGCAGAACGCAGCCTACGAGCGTTATCTGATCGACGATCTCGCCGCTGACGTGATGGGCGGCCATAACGTGCGCTCGACCGTGTACATTGAGGCCCGCTCGATGTATCGGGCGGCCGGGCCTGCTGAGCTGCGGCCTGTGGGTGAGGTGGAGTTTGCCCAAGGCCAGGCGGCCGCGAGCGCCAGCGGGATGTACGGCCCGTGCCGGGCGGCCGCGGGCATCGTGGGCCATGCCGACCTCATGCTCGGCGCGCGTGTTGGGCCTGTGCTGGACGCATTGCAGGCAGCGAGCCCCAACCGCTTCCGAGGCATCCGTCACTCGGTGACGTGGGATGCCGATCCTCGCCTCGCGCCGCTGACTCCCAGGGAGCCTCGGATGCTCGGGAACGCTCATTTCCGGGAGGGCGCACGCGTCCTGGCCGCCCGACACCTCACGTTCGAGGCCTGGCTGTACCATCCGCAGCTTTCGGAGCTGCCTGACTTCGCGCGTGCCGTGCCGGACCTCACAATCATCCTCAACCACGTTGGCGGGCTGACCCGCATAGGGCCGTACGCCGGCCGCGACGAAGAGGTGCTGGCCGCGTGGCGCAAGGGCATCACCGCAGCCGCCGCTTGCCCCAACGTTGTCGTGAAGCTGGGTGGTCTCGGCATGGAGCGTGTGGGCTTCGACTGGCACACCCGGGCCAAGCCGGTGGGCTCGGTCGAGCTGGCGGAGGCGATGGCCCCGTTCATCGACTACTGCATCGAGCAGTTCACGCCCCAACGCTGCACGTTCGAGAGCAACTTCCCCGTTGACAAGGTGTCCTACTCCTACAACGTGCTCTTCAACGCCTTCAAACGCCTCTCAAGTGGCTACTCGCTGTCCGAGCGCGCCGCCATGTTCCATGACAACGCCGTTCGCGTTTACCGAATCGGCGAAGAAGACCTGTAGGCGCCTGGTCTCCTTCGATGCCCGTAGGGTGACCCTTCGGGACTGGTTGGTACCAGAAGGACTTCAATCGCGCTCGCCGCGGCACCACATAGGCCGCGCCAAGCACTACGCGTCGCCTCGCACAGCATCACCACCGCGCCGCCCGACACCAATGACGCTGACCGCGACCCACGTGCGGTGCCGGGGTCGACGCCGCCGCCGAGGCAGCACGGCTAATGCAGCGGCTGCCCGATCTCCTTGAGCGCCGCTGCCTCTTGCCGATCGTCCTCGACGCCGTCCACGTAGGCGCGCGCGACACGAATCCCGTCGTCGCAATCAGGCCGAAGGCGGCGTCCGACTCGGAGATCTCCAACCCATCGCCCTTTGCTGCGTCTCTCGCCGGCCGGCCGCCTGCGCGCCGTAGCCAGACAGGCAGCCTCCCGCTGGTTCATGGGCTGACCCCAGTACAAGCGCCTCCATACGTAGATCGTATTTACGACAACGAAGCAGGCGCCCCGGCGGATGAGACAAACCCCAACTACCGGAAGCGGCTGGATACCGGCAAACGGTGTTCCTTCAAGCTACCGCAGGGTGAGTTCCATGACGCCTCCGTCTAACGCCCATGGGCAGAGAGGCAGACCCATTCGGCAGTAGCCGTCCGTGCAAGCCGGAGATTCAATACCTCCGAAGCAGGGGCAACGACCATCTGGCCCGGGCCGCACGCGCATATGGACACATTCGTTGCGACTCAGTAAGGTAAGTTGAGCGGCGCCCCTACGATGGAATCTCCATGCCAGGAGGACGGACATGTCTGATAGCAATGATGTGACCGCCAGCGTCAGCGAAAGCGAGAACCCGGCAATCCCCTCCCCGACTCGCAAGCGGACTCG
>JBJKQC010000286.1:0-9335 GCA_046705745.1 Dehalococcoidia bacterium | reverse complement strand
GCCTTCGCCCGCGCCACGCGCGCCTTCGGTCTGAAGCCGCTGACGGGGGTGGAGGTCACGCTGACCGGTGGCGCCCACTTGACCCTGCTGGCCGCGACTGCCAGGGGCTACGCCAACCTTTGCCGCCTCCTGTCGCTGGCCCACGTCACCACGGACCGACGCAAGCCGGAGCTTGATCCGCGCCTGCTCCCCGAGCACACCGAAGGGATAGTCCTGCTGACCGGCTGCCCCCGGGGGCCGGTGCCGCAGCTGGTGGAGGAAGGGAAACTCGATGCCGCCGCTAGGCTGGTGTGCGAGTACGTGGAGTGGTTCGGCGAGGGGAATGTGTACCTGGAAGTCCAGCAGAACCTCGTCCATGGCGACACCCAGCGGGTCCGGCGGCTCGCGACATTGGGACATGAGCTGAGCGTCCCGCTGGTGGCCACCAACAACGCTCACTACCACGTCCAGGACCGCTACCGGCTGCAGGACTGCTTGGTCGCCATCCGGAACCGCAAGAGTCTGGAGGAATCGCACCGGGAGCGCCGGCCCAACGCTGAGTTCTACCTCAAGTCCCCGCGCCAGATGGCCCGCCTCTTCCGTCACCGCCACGATGCCCTGCGCAACACGCTGGTTATCGCCGAGCGGTGCGAGTTCGACCTCACTAAGGACCTGACCTACTGCTTCCCGGACTACCCGGTTCCGCCCGGCCACACGCCGCTCTCCTATCTGGAGCAGGTCTGCCGGGAAGCTGCCGCGCGGCGCTACGGGCGCATCGACGAACGCGTGGAGGCCCGTCTGCGTGAGGAGTTCCGACTCATCGGCAAGCATAACTTGGCGGGCTTCCTGCTCATCTACCGCGACATCATTCAGCTTGCCCGCGAGGTCCAGGTGGACCTTGGGCTGATAGACCGGGAGGTGCCCATTGAGGAGGCGCCACCGGGACGTGGGCGTGGCTCGTCTGTGGCCATGTTGGTGGGCTACCTCATCGGCATGTCCCACATCGATCCGCTCCAATACAACCTCTCTCTGGAACGCTTCCTCCCGGAGGACCTCGCTTCGGTACCCGATATCGACCTGGATTTCCCCAGGAACATCCGGGAGGATCTCATCAAGCGCGTGCACGCCAAGTGGGGCTGGGACCATGCGGCGCTCACCGGCATGATCGCCACCTACCAAATCAAGGGGGCCATTCGAGACCTAGGTCTCGCCTTGGGTCTGCCCGCGGACAGCGTGGACCAATTGGCGAAGCGCGTGGAGCACGCATCGGCGAAGGGCCTGCGCGCCGAGATGCTGGCGCTGCCTGAGTTCCACGACAAGGTGGACGCACCGGTCTGGCGCGACCTCATCGACCTGGCAGAGCAGATCGACGGCTTCCCCCGGACGCTGGCGCAGCACCCTGGCGGCATGATCATCTCCTCCACGCCGCTCATCGAGCAGGTGCCGGTGCAACCCTCTGCCATTGAGGGCCGTTACGTCTGCCACTGGGACAAGGACAGCATCGATGATGCGGGTTTCGTGAAGATCGACTTCCTCTCGCTTGGTGCTCTGTCACAGATGCAAGAAGCCGTCCGGCTCGTCGAGCAGCGGACGGGACAGCCGTGTGACCTCTCGCGCATCGACTTCGAGGATGCCGCCGTTTACGGCATGATCGGGCGGGCCGACACCATTGGCATTTTCCAGATCGAGAGCGCGGCCCAGATGCAGACGGTGACGCGCATCCGGCCAAGCAATTTGACTGACATGGCGCATGAAGTAGGGGCGGTCCGCCCAGGCGTGGGCGTCAATGACGGCGTGACCCAGTACATCCAGCGGCGCAACGGCCAGTCCTGGGACTACGACCACCCCTTGGAGAAGCGCGCCCTGGATCGCACCTGCGGTGTCATTCTCTTCCAGGACCAAGTGAACCAGGTGGCCAAGGACGTGGCTGGCTTTTCCGAGCTGGAGGCCGACCAGGTCAGACGGGCCTTCCTCCGGCGGAACAACGAACGGGCAGTCGTGGGCTGGTGGGAACGCTTCCCCGAGGGCGCCGCGCGGAAGGAGGTGAGCCTGGAGATTGCAGCCAAGATCTTCGCCAAGTTCAACGGACAGTACATGTTTCCCGAGTCCCACGCCTTCGCCTTCGGGGTCACGGCCTATCAGGTGGCCTGGCTCAAGTGCTACTACCCGCTGGAGTTCTTCGTTGGACTGTTCAACGAGCAACCCATGGGCTTCTACAACCTGGAGACGCTGAAGGAGGACGCCAGGCGGCACAGCATCGAGGTTCTGCATCCCGACGTGGACCGAAGCAGGGAGCGGTGCGTCATTGAGGACAGGGCTATCCGGCTGGGGCTGCTGCTGGTGCGGGACGTGGGCCAGGCGGCAGCGGAGCGCATCGTGGGAGAGCGGGAGGTGCGGGGGCTGTTCCAGAACATCGCGGAGTTCATGGAGCGGACGGGGCTCCAGCGCGAGGAGCTGGACAGTCTGGCCGATGCTGGGGCCTTCGACGCCCTTGCGGGCGGCGATCGGCGGCGGGTGCGGTGGGAGATTGGCCTGCGCTACGCACCCATGGGGGCACAGAGAAGGCTCCTCTTACCGACCGAGCAGGACATGGCGCCGCTGCCGCAGACCACGGCCTGGGAGCGCATGGAGGTGGAATACAAGACGCTGGAGATGCACCCGGAGGGGCATCTTATGGCCCACGTGCGGCCCTGGCTGCCCAAGGGCGTGCTCACCAGCGAGCAGGTGCAATGGCAAGATGACGGCGCACACGTGCGGGTGGCGGGCCTGGTGGTCCGTCGCCAGCGCCCGTTGGCCAAGGCGGTATTCCTCACGCTTGAAGACGAGCATGGCCACATCCCCTGCATCGTCTGGCCAGCCACCTACCAGCGCTTCCGACACGTGTTCAAAGAGGCATTATTGCTCGTCTCCGGCACTGTCTCCCGCCGTGAAGGTACCCTCAACGTCGTCGTCCACGCCGTCCAGGCCATCCCCATCCCTGATCGCTCTCTCCCCAAGCCCAAGGACTGGGGCTAACGCTGCCAGCACGGGTGACTCAGATCAGCTTCCCCGCACCTTCCTCATCTGCTCGCCTTCCTGTCCTTGCCCCAGTCCGAGCAGGCGGACTTCGTCGCTTAGCGCTTCAGCCGGGGTTCATCCGCCAGGGCTCGTCAGCCCTTCACCCCCTGCTCACCACTAACCACCTGCTACTCACTCCCAATCGCCTGCCACCATCCCATCCGTCCGCCTTCCCCCAATTGGCATCTCGTGCTATAATAAAACATATGTTCCTTCTGCGATTTCGCTCGGATTCAGCGAAATTCTCCCACCGAAGGCTTCGCCACCTGAAAAGGCCTTCCCCGATTTGGCAAAAATACCGCGAAATCCATAGCGAAATCCCGCTGGACGGCCCATTTCATCTTCTTGCAAGGAGGCCGTTATGGGTCGCCGAGGCACTATCGAAAGGTCCATGTGCGATGAGGACATTCGGGACTTCCTCGTCTCCGGCTGGTCCCCTCGCGCCATCCGCGAGTACCTCACCGGCCGCCATGGAGAGTCCAAGGACATCCCCTCCCCCTACTCACTCGGGCGCTATAGCAAGACCCTCGCCGGCTCGGACATAAGCCCTGCGATTCGGCTAGGGCAGGGAGTCCGCGAAGCCTGCCCCGGGCCTGTCGAATGGGGCGGACTTGATGGCAGAGATCTCAAGCTGCGAATTCATTCGCCAGGCGCTTAGGCTCTCCCGGATTTGTTGGAACGGGGGCGAAGCGTTCATGCCGATCGTGGATCATGCTTGCCCACAATCGGATGCTTTGTCCTAAGGCGGGGCTGGCCCCGGTTGCGTGGGCGGGGCTTGGTGGCTCATTCGACGGGGTTTATCCTTCTACCATCGACGCCCAGGCCTATGGGGAGGGGCAGCGGCACATGACGAGCGAACATGACGCAGACAAATTTCGATCCAGATAGTCAGGGGCCTCTGACGGGATTGCGCGTGCTGGACATGTCACGGCTGGTGGCCGGGAACATGCTGTCCTTGCAGCTCGCCGATTTCGGCGCGGAGGTCATCAAGGTGGAGGCCCTGCCCAATGGCGACCCGCTGCGGGCTTGGGGGAGTTCGGCAGTCCAGACGTACTGGAAGACTTACTGCCGGAACAAGAAGAGCATCTCGCTGGACTTGCGGAACGGAGAAGCGATCAGCCTGCTGCTCCGGCTGGCGGAGACGGCCGACGTGTTCATCGAGAGCATGATTCCGGGCCGTCTGGAGGAGATGGGCCTGGCCCCCGTCAAGCTCAATGAACATTCTCCCGGGCTCGTCATCGTCCGTATTTCGGGGTTTGGCCAGTCGGGCCCCTACCGCGACCGTCCCGGCTTCGGGACGCTCATCGAGGCCATGTCCGGGTTCGCCGACCGCAACGGTTTCCCTGACCGTCCGCCGCTGGTGCCACCTATGGCCCTGGCGGACATGGTCGCTGGCCTGTCAGGCGCCATGGCCGTGCTGGTGGCCCTGCGGGAATGTGACGCCAGCGGGATGGGCCAGGTGATAGACCTCTCGCTCCTGGAGCCGCTGTTTTCGACCCTAGGAGCCGAGGCAGCCGACTACAGGGTGACGGGCAAGGTGAAGCAGCGCGTGGGGAATGCGTCGAATACGGCGGCGCCGCGGAACGTCTACGCGACCAAGGACGGCAAGTGGCTGGCCCTCTCGGCGTCTATCCAGTCCATGGCGGAGCGCGTGTTTGCCGTCATTGGGCAGCCGGAGCTGGTTCGCGACCTACGGTTCGCCACCAACGCGCAGCGAATTCAACATCGGGACAAGGTCGACTGCCTCGTCGGTGGCTGGATCGCGGAGCGGACGCTGGATGAGGCGCTGGCCTGCTTCCAAAGAGCCGGCGTTACTGTAGGACCGGTGTATAACATCGCCGAGTTTCTGGAGGACCCGCATGTCCGCGAGCGCGAGGTAGTGGTGGAGTTACCGGACAATGAGATGGGGGCTATTCCCATGCACAACATCGTCCCACGTCTGTCTCGGACGCCAGGGAGCTTTCGTTACCCTGCGCCCGCCTTGGGCCAGCACAATGACGAGGTCTTCGGCGGACTTGGCATCGGCCATGCTGGGTTGGAGCAGTTGCGGGCAAAGGGGGTTATAGGCTGATGGCCGCGAGAAAAGCGCCCATCTGGCGTTCCCTGCTGTACGTGCCCGCCAACGTGGAGCGTTACCTGGCGAAGGCACACGAGCGTGGCGCTGACGGCATCATCCTGGACTTGGAAGACAGCGTGCCGCTGGCCCAGAAGGAGGCCGCGCGGGCCGGGATCCGGGACGCGCCGAAATGCGTAGGGCAGAGCGGCGCGGACGTGCTGGTGCGAATCAACCGTCCCTTACGCCTGGCCGTGAGCGACATCGAGGCCGCCGTTTCGGCCGGGATACGGGCGCTGCTGTTGCCGAAAGTGGAGGGGCCGGATCACGTGACACTCCTGTCCGAATTGGCCGGGGAGTTGGAGGCGGAGCACGGTATGGAAGTAGGCTCCGTTGGCTTTGTGCCGATGATCGAAGGGCCGTCGGCATTTTTCCAGATGCGGGAAATCGCCGCTGCCAGCGACCGGATAGATGCCATCACCATCGGCGCCGAGGACCTTGCGTCCAGCCTCGGCATGGAGCCAGACTCGGAGACGATGCTATACCCCAAGCAGCAGGCGGTTTATGCCGCGCGGGCCGCCGGGGTAATGCCGCTGGGCATGTTCGGCACCGTGGCCGACTACCAGGATCTTGACGCGATCCGGGCCAACGCGCTGCGCTCCCGCAAGTTTGGGTTCGAGGGAGCCTCGTGCATCCATCCTAGCGTGGTGCCGGTATTGAACGCGGCATTTAGTCCTAGAGCCGAGGAGGTGGCACACGCCCGCCGGGTGGTGGAGGCCAACGCTGCCGCCGAAGCCGAGGGACGTGGGTCTTTCGAGCTGGACGGTAAGATGGTGGACGTGCCGGTGGTCCTGCGGGCGACGCGACTGCTGGAGCGTCACGAGGCCATCGCGGCCAGGCGGTGAATGGCAAGAATTCGCGGCTGCCTGGGCGACCCACATTATCCGGTCGTCCGCGAACTCGAGGGCGGGCTGATCACCGTGGCAAAGGCGCGGCCTGCCCATGGACCCATGGGGGTGGACGTTGGGCAGGCCATCGGCGAATAGGGGATGGCAGGAGAAGGCGTCGCGGCCCGGCGGGCTTAAAGCCTGCCCGAAGAAATTCGGAGGGGCGGTTTCTAACGTTCTCGCTGCGAGGGCGTTTTTGGTAACTGAAACAATAAAAGGCTACCATTGATGGGGGAAGGGAGGAGGCGTATGTACTTCAAACAGTTTCTGAACGATGAACTCGGCTGCTCGTCCTATTTCGTCGCCTCGCGGCAGTCACGGGAAGCAGTGGTGGTGGACCCGCAGCTCGACATCCAGCCCTACTTGGACCTTGCCAAGGAGCGCGGCTACGCCATCCGCCATATCATTGACACGCACTTGCATGCCGATCACGTCTCTGGCAATCGCAAGCTTGCTTCCGCCACCGGCGCGGAGATTTGGATGCATGAAGCGGCGGATGTGCTCTTCCCTATCCGGCGCCTCAAGGACGGCGATGAATTACATGTCGGTCAGCTCATCTTCGGTGTAGTCCATACACCCGGTCACCGGCCGGAGTCTATCTCCATCACCATCGTCAATCCGGAACGGAGCCCGGAGCCATCCATCGTGCTGAGCGGTGACTGCCTCTTCGTGGGCGACGTGGGCCGTGCCGACTTCGGTGGTCCGGAGGGAACGCTGGAGGAGTACGAAAGCACCCGGAAACTGCTGCGGCTGTCGGACTACGTGGAAGTCTTCCCCGCGCACTTCGAGGGATCATGTGGCAAGGGCATGTGTGGCAGGCCGAGCACCACCATTGGTTTCGAGCGCCGCTTTAATCCCATGCTTCAGCTTTCACGGGACGAGTTTCTGCGCATTGCCGCGGAGCCACCGGCGCGCCCGCTAAACATGGAGGCCATCCTCGCCACCAACCGTGGTGAAGCGGACTACGAATGGGCAAATCCCCGTGAGGCCAATGTGGAGGAGCTTACGGTCCAAGAGGCCGCTCGCTGCAATGACACTGGTTCCTTAGTAATCGATGTCCGCGAGCCCTGGGAATACCAGGCCGGTCACGTGCCCGGCGCTATCTCCATCCCTCAGGCTGAGTTGGCGACACGCCTCGCCGAGGTCCCCAGAGACCGGGATATTCTGGTTATCTGCCGATCCGGAGTCCGCTCGCTCCGCTCTGCCCAGTTCTTGAGGGTTATGGGATACGACCGCATCTGCAGCGTCGCAACCGGGACCATCGGCTGGCAAGAAGCGGGGCTGCCGGTAGAAATCGAGGAGGCTGCGGCTCGAGCGTAGAGCAGTCTTACACCCTGCGACGGATTCCCTGTACATCCAGGCTCGAGTAGCTACTGACCCTCGTGCTGCGTTTCGTGGCGGCCTTCAATCGCGCGCCATACCTACTCGGGGGTCAGCGGCGTGTCGATGTGAATCGCGCCGCTAGCGGAGATGGCGTCCATGATGGCGTTGGCGACGGCCGGGGGAGCGGCGACGGTGGGCAGCTCTCCCATGCCCTTCGCGCCCAGCGGGTTTGTTGGGGAGGGGGTCTCGAAGCTGGCGATGGTCAGTGGAGGAATGTCTTCCGCTAGAGGCACACCATAGTCCATGAGGCTGCGGATCAGGGGCGTGCCCAGGGAGTCGTACATCATGCCTTCCGATAGGGCCTGTCCTATCCCCTGGACGATGCCACCGTGCATCTGGCCTTCTACGATCATGGGGTTGATGACGCGGCCGATGTCATGCACTGCAACGTACTTGAGCAGCTTGGTCTCGCCGGTGTCCGAGTCCACTTGGACCACCGCGATGTGCGCGGCGAAACCAAAGGGATTGCCGGGCAACGTGTAGGAGCCGTGGAACTCCAGCCCCGGCTCAAGCCCGGCAGGCAGCCGGTCCGACCGGTAAGCTGCGGCTGCTATCTCCGAGAATGCCACCACTTGCTCGGGGTCTTTCCCGTTGAAGGCCTTGCCGTCATTGAGTACGACGTCTTCGGGCGGGCAGTGGAGCAGGTGGCCGGCGACGCGTACCAGCTTGGCACGGGCGTCCTGGAGCGCCACGTGGACGGCGGACCCGCCGACGACAAGACCGCGACTGCTAGAGGTGCCAAGACCCGCCGGCAGCATCCCCGTGTCGCCGTGGAGGACCTGGACGGCCTCGGGACGCACCCCAAGCGCGTCGGCAGCGATCTGCGCGAAGGAGGTCTCGGTCCCCTGGCCGTGCGGAGAGACCTCGGTGTAGACCTCCACATGGCCGGTGGGCTGTACCTTCACCATCGCCACGGCTGTCCGGGTGTTGCCCGTGCCACCGGAGGCCTTCACCACGGTAGATACGCCAACTCCGATGCGAGGCCCATTGGGGCCGCGTGCTCTCTGTGCCTCGCGGACCTGTTGGTATCCTGCCAGCTCCAGGGCCTTGTTCAGCACGGGAAGGTAGTTGCCGGAGTCGTAGGTGAGCCCCGTGGCGGTAGTGTAGGGGAACGCCTCGGGAGGAATGAGATTCCGTTTCCGCACCTCCACGGGGTCCAAGCCAAGGTCTTGGGCTATGCGGTCCATGATGCGCTCGGTCGGGACCGCCGCCTCTGGGCCGCCGGCGCCCCGGTACGGGCCAGTGGGCGGCTTGTTCGTGAGGACGCCGACACATTCGACGTCCATTGTGGGGATCGCGTACGGTCCGGCCACACGCTTCACGGCGTTGCCCAGGGGGCCGCCGGTAGAGGTGAGGAAGAAAGCGCCGATGTCGGCGACCATGCGGAACCGCATGCCCAGGACAGCGCCGTCGTTCTTGACGCCCGCCTCGATGTCGATGGTGTAGCCCCGCCCATGGGTGGAGACCATGTTGTCCGTCCGGTCTTCGGTCCACTTGATGGGCCGGCCCAAGGTCATGGCCAGGTGACTAATGGCGACCTCCTCAGGCCAGACCTCGATTTTTCGCCCGAAGCCGCCGCCAACATCCGGGGCGACAACCCTGACCTCCTTGAGCGATTTGCCCAGGGACTTTTCCAGGTATTGCTTCACCCGATACGGGACCTGGGTGGACGTCCAGAGGGTCAGCGTCTGTGCCTCCGCTTCATACAGCGCGACGAGTCCCCGGCACTCCATGGGCGCGGCCGAGAGCCGTGGCACCTCGTAACGCTCTTGCACGATGCGGTCCGCCTGGGTAAAGGCGTCTTCGATATCGCCGCGCCCTGCTCGAAGCCGCATGTTGATGTTGGTAGCCAAGTTCTCATGTATCGGCGGCGCGCCGCCGATGGCCGCGACGAGCGGGTCTACCACCGGCGGCAA
>JBJKQC010000285.1:0-3757 GCA_046705745.1 Dehalococcoidia bacterium | reverse complement strand
GTCTGCCTCATGCACCGCGCGGCCGATCTCCGGCAGCGGCGTCAGTACACCCGTGGATGTCTCCGCGTGAACTACCGCTACGGCCTTCACTTTCTTGTGTTTCGCTATCTCAGCACGGACGGAGTCGGCATCGACAGGCTGCCCCATGGGGTGCTCGACCTCGAACACCTCGGCACCCGCGCGCCTAGCTATGTCTGCCAGGCGGACGCCAAAGAAGCCGTTCGTGCCGACAATAAACGTGTCGCCAGGCTCCAAGATGTTGACGAGGGCTGCCTCCATACCGGCGGTGCCGGTGCCAGAGACGGGCAAAGTGACCTGATTCTTGGTCATGAAGACCTGCCGCAGCATCTCGCGGACGTCGTCCATGACCTTGAGGAAGTCAGGGTCGAGGTGACCGAGAAGCGACGCGGAGAGCGCTTGGAGCACTCGTGGATGGACGTTAGAAGGCCCAGCGCCCATCAAAAGTCGGAATGGCGGCGTGAATTCGTTCAGGTACGTGGTCATGAGGCCCCCTGGTGGGATGCTCGCACGGAGGAAGCGCGGTCTTAGCGAGGCCTCCGGACACGCGCCGGTTTGCAGCCGGCTATAAGGGACCTCAAGACCCGTGCATGCGACAGTGGCCAATTATACCAGCTATTGCTCCGTCGGCGAAGCACCCAACCGCGCAGCGTAGGGCGAATGCCGCACATGCCTAGGGGAGTGGCCAGTGACAATCCGGGGAGCCCGGGCCTCAGGGCGAACGGACTGAGGCCTGAGCGCTTTTGCACCAACGACGCTTCTCTGGCGACATACCTCGGGCCGCATGAATGCCCCCGCCCTACCCCGCAATCTGCCGTTTTCGAGGAATGTGATAACGGAGACGCGCACGTGTCCCATTCTTATGCAAAAACACTCAACAGGCCCCCGGCCACACGTCAAGAGCCACCACCAGCGGGACGATCTGGGGTAATAAGACGGCGCACGGGGAGGCACGCAAACGAGGGGTGGGGGCATGGGCATATTCGCCTACTAGATATAGCGCTAAATGCCTAAGCGAAATGCCTGCGCAACCGGCCTTCATGCCTGCGCTGGAACCAAACCAAACTCTCTGAAAACCCATCACAAATTGCTTGGACAAAGGTATTGCACTTTTTCAAAGGGGCCAGTAATGTCTGGGGCGAATTGGGGAATTCCCCCTAATTCAGGTGATTTTTGGGGAGTCCTACTGGACTAGGCCATGCAACTGCACGGCGAATACCAACACCACATCGACCCGCAAGGACGCGTGGCTATTCCAGCGCGGTATCGCGACGTCTTCAAAGCGGGCGTCTTCCTGACGAAGGGGTTCGACGAGTGTGTCTGGGTGTTCTCCCCATCGGAATGGGAGTCCTATTCCGCCCGCTACGCGGAGACCAATCCCACGTCCCGCAGGGCCCGCATCCTGCGCCGACGGGTGTTTGGCAGCACCTTCGAGCTAGAGCTCGACCGGCAAGGGCGAGTGGTGGTCCCACCACCCTTGAGGGGGCACGCAGACCTGAAGGACGAGGTGGTGATCGTGGGCGCTGGCACGTGGCTGGAACTTTGGGACAAGGAGAAGTGGGACGCCCAGCTCGGCGAGATTTCCAGCGCGATCACGGACGAGGATGAAGAGGCCGACGAATGAATGATGCTCCTCGTACCTACCATGAGCCGGTCATGAAAGCAGAGGTCATAGAGGGCCTGCGCGTGCGCGCGGGCGGTACCTATATCGACTGTACGCTCGGTGATGCGGGCCATGCGATTGCTATTCTCGAGTCCGCCCCTGCCATTCGCCTGCTGGGGATCGACGCCGACCCAGAAGCCGCCCAGGCTGCCCGCGGCCGGCTCAGCGCCTTCGCCAGCGAGCATGGACTACCGCCTACGGCAGTGGTCAACGCGAATTTCGACACGCTGCAAGCCACGGCCGAAGCACAGCGTTTCATTCCAGCTGACGGTGTGTTGTTCGACTTGGGACTATCGTCGCGCCAGCTCGATGCGGAGGAGCGCGGGTTCAGCTTCAGACGACCAGACCCGCTGGACATGCGCTTCACTCCAGGGGAAGGGCCGACGGCGGCGGACCTCGTGAACCGGCTTCAGGAAGAGGAGCTGGCGGACATCATCTATCGACTTGGCGAGGAGTCGCGTTCGCGGCGCATCGCCAGAGCCATCGTGGCCAATCGACCCATAAAGGATGCACAGGAGCTGGCGGAGATCGTGCGGCACGCTGCGGGCTACCCACGCGGACGGACCCACCCGGCGACGCGCACCTTCCAAGCACTGCGGATGGCGGTGAACCATGAGATAGAGAGCCTGCAAGCCGGGCTCATCCAGGCCACGACGGTCTTGGGGCATGGGGGAAGGCTCGTGACCATTGCATATCACTCGCTGGAGGACCGGGAGATCAAACGGTTCCTCAGCGGCAGCGCGAACGGAGCCGTGCAGCCGATCACCAAGAAAGTGGTGCGCCCTTCCAAGGAAGAGGTCGAACACAACCGGCGGGCGCGTAGCGCAAGGCTCCGAGTAGCAGAGAAGAGCTAACGCTATCAGGCGGCTGGTCTAAAAGCGGAACGGACGGGAGAAACAGTGATGGCTGGCAAGAAGGAAACGCTCTACGCCGCGATCGACATTGGCACCACCAAGGTCGCCACCGTTGCCGCACGGGTTTCGTCCAACGGACCGATGGAGATCGTGGCCGTGGGCCGTGCGGCATCGGATGGAATGAAACGGGGGTTGGTAGTCGGCCCGGACGAGCTTCGGGAGTCGGTCCGGAAGTCGGCCGAAGAGGCCCGGGCGATGCTAGGGAGGCCCCTTCCGCCCGCGTACGTGGGAATCACGGGCTCACACCTTACATGTATCAACGCCGCGGCAGAGATCAACCGGGACGCAGTAAGCCGTACGCGCACCTTCTCGCAGAAAGACGTAGACCGGGTCTTGCTGTCTACGTTCCCACAGGTCAATACCCGTCGCAAGGTCGTGCACATTGTGCCTCGCGCCTACCAGGTCGATGGCCTGGAAGGCGTGCGGAGCCCCATCGGTATGCGAGGCAGCCGCCTCTGGGCGGAATCGCACGTCGTCTTGGGAGACGCTGAGCCCATGGAACGGCTCGCACGCGTGGTGCAGTCCGCTGGCGCCCGTGTGCGGGGGCTCGTGCTGGAGCACTTGGCCAGCGCGGAAGCGGTGCTGACTCCGGAGGAGCGTGAGGCGGGTGCGGTGCTGGTGGACATCGGTGGTGGAACCAGCGACATCGCCATCTACCGTGACGGGAGCGCCTGGTACACGGCGGCCGTGCCGGTTGCTGGGAATCACTTCACCAATGACATCGCCATAGGCTTGGGCGTCCCGCCGAGCGTTGCCGAGGCCATCAAGTTGGAGCATGGGTCGGCGATCGTCGACGGCGTCGACCGCCACCAGTCCATCGACGTAGACACCGGCATGGGGTTTTACACCAGGCCCGTTTCCCAGGTAGCCCTCAACACTTTGGTCCGTGATCGGGCCGTAGAGATGGTGAGGCTCATCCTGGCCAAGGTCCTGGAATCGGGGCTGCTGCGCGTTCCCGCAGGCGGCATCGTCCTCACCGGCGGATGTGCGGACCTTCCGGGGCTTGTGGACATAGCTGCCGACTACGGGCACTGCCGGGCCCGAGTCGGCTCCCCCACCGCTGGCCTTGGCCTGCCACCGGAGCTCCAGCGCGGCTCGTTTTCTACCGCGGTAGGCCTGCTGCTATGGGCGGACCATCATCGACATGCCGGAGCCGTGGCGC